>JAQGKN010000365.1 GCA_028290085.1 Hyphomicrobiales bacterium | reverse complement strand
GCGCCAGACCAGCCGACGTCGATTTGCCCACTCATCACCTGCGTGAAGGTCGCCGGTCCCGTTCCTGTGGCAGTCGGCTTGAAGGAGACGCCAAGATATTTTTGCATTTGCAGAACGACGTTATGAGCCGATGATCCGTTCGTCGAGTACGACACCGTCTTGCCGACAGCGTCCTTGGGCTCCCGTATCGGGGAATCGGCTCGCACATACCAGAACAGGTTCGAATCACCCGTGAAACTCGCACCAATGACGCGGATGGGCGCACCTTTCGCGTAGGCACCGACTGCGCCGAGCAGGCCTGTGGCGACGCCGATATCTGCACTGCCCGAGATCACCGTCTGCTGGGTCTCACCGCTGCCGGCCGTGTAAAAAATTTCGAGATCGATCCCGTGCTTTCTGAAAATCCCTGCCCCTTGGCCCGCTTCGGAAACGCCGGACTCCCCGAGCCCCTTGCCGCCAATGGCGACTTTCAACTTGTCGAGAGGCTGCGCGGACACACTCGCCGCAGACATGCTGATCGCCCCGGCTAACGCGAGCATGATGCATGCACGAAACAATTGCTTCATTGAAGTCCTCTTTGTTCAGATCGACGCTCGTGTCAGGCGGGCTCGAAGCGATACCCTGCATCCGTCTTCGACAGATACCCCACGCCGGGCGCATTCACGTGCGCGCCTGCAACGGCGAGATGCTCCGCGGCGATCAACTCGAGCATACGAAGGCGCGATCCGCGTGCGAGGTCGGCATCTAGATCATATTTCACCGCGCTTTGGGGATACGGGATCTGAATTGCCGAAAAGTGCACGAGATCGCCCCAGGCAATAAGAGCTTCGCGTCCTGTCTCGATGCGCCAGCACGTATGGCCCGGCGAATGTCCAGGCGCCAAGATCGGCGAACATCCCATGAGTACCTGACCGTCCCGCATCAATCTGACGCGATCGAGATAAGGCTTCATGTTTATTTTGTTGCGCGCACGAGTCCGCTTGAGCGCGTCGGATTCGTCGGGGGCGCCATCGCACATCCAAAACTCGAACTCGACTTCGTGGACGACGATCTCCGCATTCGTGAAGATCGCCTGATGATTGTCATCGACCAGACCATTGGCGTGATCGGGATGAAGATGCGTGAGCAGGATATGCGTGACGGCGCTGGAGTCGAAGCCAGCACTCCTGAGATTTTCCGGCAAACGGCCCAGCGTCGGTTGCATCGTATTGCCGGCGCCCGCGTCTATCAGGATAGTCGCGCCGTCACGCTGAAAAAGAAAGTTGTTGACGGGAATATGAATTGAACCGTCGTCGGCGGCGCCAGCGATTTTGCTGGCATCCTCTCTGTCCATGCCAAGAACGAAATCGACAGAGCTCTTGAGAATACCATCGTCGATGCACGTGACGTCGAGATCGCCGACCCGAAATATCTTAGCCACACGCTGCTCCTGTCAAACATCGAAATTAGAATCCATCGCGCGCCATCTTGATCATGCAACCGCCCGAGATCAGGACAGCGACTGCCAATACTGCAAAGGCCCCCGTAAACCCACCGGTAGCCTGGACGATGTAGCCGATCATAGCTGGTGACAGAGCACCGATGAGTTGGGTGACGAAGGCGCGTACGCCCTGCGTCTTGCCCATGTCGGCTGCGCTCACGACGCTATGCATCAACATCTCAGCGCAGGCGATGCCGACCTGCTGCGCACAGAGCGCACAGATCATGAGGATAACGCTCACCGTCGGACTCGGGGCTAGCGCGGCTCCCATGAGGAACAGGCCCGCCAGAACCCAACCGACCCCTGCGAACGGAGCGCGGCGAAATATCTTGTCGGAGGCGAAGCCTACGAGCAGGATTGTCGCCACCGCAAATCCGAAGATCACGAATGTTAGATATCCTGACGTACTGAACGAGAAGTTACGGACGGTGCGAAGATAGGTCGGTAGCCAGATCGACCAGCCCCAAAAAAAAATGGCATTCGACGCGATCGCGATCGTGGTCAACCAGAAGCGGTGATTGGTCCAGATGCTGCCGCCCAAAACGAGAGCTTTGCCGGGTGCGTCCTCGTTCTTTTCCAGCGACCCCTGAACGACGAGTTCGGCCTCGGCTGCGTTCGCTGATGTGTGCCCCTTTGGCCGATCCTTCACGAGAAACCAGATCATCGGCAACGGGAGGATCAAGGCGAGAATGCCCATGGCATAGAACTGCCAACGCCAGCCGACTAATACAATGAGCCCCGTAACGATGAGGCCGACAAGCATGGGGCCGATCATGGTTCCGATCCACCAGAACGATGTCGCGCGACCGCGCTCCTTCAGCGCAAACCAGTTCGCGACCAGCGCGAGCGTGAGGGGATAAAGGGCGGCTTCGCCAGCCCCTAATACGATGCGCGACATGAGCAGTTGATCGTAGGACTGCGCGGCTCCAGACCAGAAGCAGGTACAAGCCCAGATCAGGAGACTGAGAGCGCACGTCCTGCGGGCGCCGTATCTATGAACCACCCATCCCCAAAGCGGTGCGCAGATGCCGTAGGCCAAGAAAAGTCCGCTGGACAGCCATCCGAGTTTTGCCTGCTGACCCGCAAGTCCGAGCTCCTGCAGGAAACCCTGATCGTTCATCACGATCGCCATGTTGCTCTTGTCGAACATGGAGACGATCCAGACGATGAGGAGCGTGGGGGCGATATGTGTCCAGCGAACCCTCGTCGGCTGGATACTTTGCTGCCCAACCACAGCCGTGGCGGCGATGCCCATGTGCCGTCTCCCCAGTCCGATTTGTTATTTTTTCGCAGGAGACAACCGACAGTTCCTAACCGGCCGTCGCATCGCGCATCGGACATTCGTCGCAAACTCCATTCTGCGTGTCAACGCGGGCTTGTGCACGGCTGAACAGGCTCAATCGTCAACCCTCTGTGCAAATGCAAGTCTTTCCGGTATCGTCTCACACTAAAGTGGACGGGCAAGGACCGGTCCTAATAACAATATTAGGGGAGGACAGCGATGGCGCGGGATGTCTTCGACTATGTGATTGTTGGAGCGGGATCTGCGGGTTGCGTCCTGGCCAACCGTCTGTCTGAGGACAAGGATGTTTCCGTGCTGCTCCTCGAGGCTGGTACACGCGCCATCAACCCCTTGATCTCGATTCCGTTGGGAATGGGCAAGTTGCATCAATACCAGATGCATGACTGGGGATATCACACAGAGCCAGAGCCAAATCTTGACCAGCGTAGCCTGGAGGCCATGCGCGGGAAAGTGCTTGGCGGCTGTTCGTCCGTCAATGTGATGGCATATACGAGGGGAAACCGCGGCGATTACGATCGCTGGGCACGCGAGGGTGCGAATGGCTGGTCTTATGACGACGTACTTCCATATTTTCGTCGCGGCGAAACCTGGGAGGGCGGTGAAAATCCGTGGCGTGGTGGCTCCGGTCCTATAGGGACACAGAGCGCGCGCACGAAAGATCCGATCTTTG
>JAQGKN010000353.1 GCA_028290085.1 Hyphomicrobiales bacterium | reverse complement strand
TAACCGACCACAACATTAATGGTCTTTCCACGATAAAAATCGTCAGCTCGGGCATTACCGGGGACCAGTGGTGCGATGAGGCACAACGCCAGACCTCGTCGTAAGATCGTCCTCATACAGCACTCCTTCTCGGGTCACCGCGCTGCATCGCGCAATCAATCCGGACGCCCTGTGATTTTCCGCCCTAAAGCTGTGTCTCAGGCGCTGACACGATAAGTTAATTTGGGCCGGGCACCTGGGCACTTCGACAACCAACGTCGCCCATGTTCGACTTCTTTTTGCGCCGATACAAGAAGAAATCCTAAAAAAAATACAAAACGGGAGGAAATCTCACTTTTTGGGATTTAGCCTTCTTTCGGATACGCGCCCTGATTGTCAATCGGCGTTGAACTTTGGGTCTGACGCACTCTCGGTGACGATCAGGCCGCCCCGAGGAGCCTTGTTTCGAGCAGATCGATGTTGGCGCGGCCGTACATCTGGCGCTTGACGAGCTTGAGCTTGTTGACCTGTCCTTCGGTCTGTCCGTTCGACCATGGTTCGCTGATTGCGGCGCTCACCGCCGCCTTGTCCTTTAGGATGCCGCGGACGAAGGAGGAGATCAGGCTCGTTTCGGCGTCGACGATCCAGGGATTAAGATCGGCTGCGGCCCGGGTGCGGATCATGGTTTGGAATCGGACGACCAGGCCGTGCACCTTGGCGAGGGCCGGCACGCCCGCCTCGATCGCGGTGATGGTGACAGCGTCAGCCTTGGTGAGATGATCACGATCCATCATCATACGTGCAATGGTTCGAGCTGAAGGAATCCGCTGAAGCTGCGACGCAGTCGCGCGTTCTGACCGACGCCTCCGTGTAGCCCATTCGCCGACCACACGCAGAGAGCCTTGGAAGCCAAATGTCCGAAGGCGGCGCCAGAGTTCGGCGCCGTTGCGACAGCCGACCTCCCACTGTGCATCCAGATAGGGCAGATGAGGATCGAGCGTTCCTTGCCGAGTTCGGAAGAGGTCGGTGCGCTCGCCGCGCACGACCTGCCGTACGAGCTTGCGGCTGCGACCCGTCCGGCGAACGATCTCCTTGATCGAGACACCCTCGCCGGCGAGGTCGGTGACCAAGGCGTTGGTCTCTTCGCGGCGAAGATACCCTACATATTGAAGCCGTTCGGCCGACGTCAGCAGTGTCGGATCGATGATGGTTGCGCCGATGGCGGCACGGATCGGCTTCATCGACTTCTTCACGGCATCGAGGAATGCCGCGCTGGCGTTCTCCATCAGGTGCCAGCGATCGGCGACCTGTGTAGCGTCCGGCAGCGCTTTCGTCGCTGCATCACCGTACCCGCCGCCTCGATCACGGGAAACAATCTGGATCTCCGGATGCTCGGACAGCCATGCCGCGACGGTGGCCATCTCCCGGTCCGGCAGAAGCGTGACGATCCGCCGGCGCTCCAGATCACAGATGATCGAGCTGTAGCGGTGATTGCGCCGGAATGCCCAGTCGTCGATCCCGATGACGCTCAATGGATCGGCTCGTGGTCGCGCCCGGCGCCGGACAACCCGTAGCAGGGTGTCGTTGCTCACCGGCATCATCAGACGTTTGGCGAAACTGGCCGCCGGTCTTCCACCAAGCGCAAGCCCGAGGTGATGGACGATGCATTCCATCCGGCAGGTGCGGCGCCCAAGCTCCGATACAACGTCATCGCCAAAGCGCTGGGCGAAGATCTTCCGCCGGCAGGTATCGACGTCGCATCGGAAGCGCCGTGTGATCAGGAGCAGCCGAACCGAACGCCCAGAGCATGGCAGATCCGAAATCCGCCTGACGTATCGGCTGTGCACTCTCCGCGAGGACCAGTGACACGAGGGGCAAACCGCCTCTTTCCTACGGGTCGACGCCGTGACGACGAGAACGCCGTCAGCGACCTCGAACCGTTCGACGGAAAGACCGGCAGGGATCAACGACGACGGCGAGAAGGTGCAAGGCATGGAGGCGATCTCCGTGGGAAATCACCAATCCAGCCGTCCAACTGCATCAGATGTGAGTCAGACCCAAAGTTGCACGCCGAAACACATTTATGCCCCCAAGCGCTGAACGCTCGCCCAAGATTCGAGCCACCGGATAGGCTGCAAGGACACGGCAAGCGCCAGCACGTGGATCATTTAACGCGCCTGCCGATTGAGGCGCGTGCGCTAGCAAGCTGATGCAACGGCGTAATTGGCAAAACTTGACGATAGTAACCGCGCCCTATTTCCGACGAAAAGCTTAGCTTAATCAGATACGAGACTAATTCTAAGTTCGGCAGCCGAAAGACCACCTTCTCCACAACAGGAAGCAGCGATGCGCATTTTGCTGGTTGAAGACAGCGCTCGGCTCAGTGACCTCATCGCGGGAGTCCTCAAAGGCCGCGGCTTCGCTGTCGATGCTGTCGATACTGCGGCCGACGCGGATGCCAGCTTAAGTTGTAATACATACGACTTGGTCATTCTGGATCTCGGGCTCCCCGATATGGACGGGATGGACCTTTTGAAGGAGCTGCGGCAGCGTAAGGTTGGCGTGCCCATTCTGGTGCTGACTGCCCGCGACGGCAGCCGCACCCTGATAGATGGTCTCAATGGAGGGGCCGATGATTTTCTCCGTAAGCCCTTCGATATGGACGAACTTATCGCACGTACCAACGCGTTACTGCGTCGGCCTGGGAGCCCTCTGGGAGTCAGACTAGCCGAAGGCAATGTCACGTTCGACACGATCGAGCGTGACATTCTCATCAGCGACCAGCGCATTAACCTTACCCGACTGGAGGCCAGTGCCCTTGAACTCCTAATGCGTCGATCCGGCCGGGTCGTAGCAAAATCCACTCTTGAAGACTCTCTTTACGGCTTTACGAAAGAAGTCGAGTCGAACGCGATAGAGGTGGTTCTTCACCGCCTGCGCAGAAAGCTTCAGACTGCGGGTTCCACGATCAACATCCATGCCCTGCGTGGTGTGGGCTACATTCTGTCGAATACGCCATGAAGGCGTTGGCTCGCAGCTCGCTTTTCCTCCGCCTTTTGGGAGGAATGCTGGCCGTCAGCCTCGTCGCCATCCTCGCCGCATCGGCTTTTCTCTACATCCGCTTCGGAAGCGCCAACTCGGAGTTCCGAGAGGGGACGTTGCGCAATTACACACGCAGTATCGCCCGCCTCGTCCAGGCGTCGAGCGATTTTCAAGCGGACATGATTCCCGCGTCCCTCATGAAAGACATTCTCGACAATGACGGGCGTCTTGCAATCGTTTCGGAAACGGGTGCGCTTGTAGCCGGCTCGCCCGGTGTGACCGAACCGCTGGCGTCGCCAGGCAAGCGGCAACGCGATTACTTCTCATCCAAATG
>JAQGKN010000320.1 GCA_028290085.1 Hyphomicrobiales bacterium | reverse complement strand
GGGAACGTCGACAGAAGGCACGGCTGTTCTGCGCGCCATCGCTGCGTCGTCCGAAATTGGCCGCTCGATCATTACGACGCCTGGTGTTCCGCCGGAGCGGCTTGCGGCTCTCCGCAAGGCGTTCCAGCAGATGGTCAACGACCCCGCGTTTATCGAATTGCAGAAGAGCCGTGAAATTCCAATCTTCGGCGCGACAGGCGAAGAGATGGACGACGTCACACGAGAGGTGATGAAAACACCGAAAGCCACGCTCGATCTGACCAAGGCGCTTCTCAAGCAGTAACTCAAAGGAACGGCCGGATCGCTCCGGCCGTTTCTGTCATTGCGTCAGACGAGTTGTCCCTCGCCGAGCGGGATATCGCGCATGGTGCTCGGCGCGAAAAGATCTTCAATCTGCAGCAGGCGATCGCTGAGGCCCTGCTCGAATGTATATTGCAACAGTGCTTCGATGGTCTCCTTGTTCGGCGTGATGCCGTAGGGATACCAATCCTTGCCGATGATCTGCTGCTCTTCCTCGATCATGGACTGCAACCATGCGAAGGACGCCTTGGGCGAACCTGTTTCCATGATGAGGCGATAGGAACGTTCTTTCGCAGCGCAGAATGCCTTGTATAGGCTCATCGCCACCCACGGATCGCGATCATAGATTTCGCGCTTGATCACCACGGTGTGCATGATAGGGTAAATCTTCGTGCGGCGGTAATAATCCTTCTCGACTTCCGCATAGTTCGGGAACAGGCGACGCACCTTCGGCGAGCCCTTGCGGAACGAAATCGGATTGTTCGCGGTCATCATGAAGTCGATTTCGCCTCGCTCCAGGAGATCGCCGAGTTCCACGGTCGGGTCGCCCTGGGTCAGCTTGATGTCTGCTGGCAGCTTGCGGCCTAGACGGTCGGTCCGGCCCTGCACCCATTCCACCTGATTGGGATGCACGCCATATTCGTGCTGCAGCAGACCGCGCATGTAGACGCCAGCCGTCATGCTGTACTCGGGCACGCCGCCGCGCTTGCCGATGAGATCGCGCGGATGCTCGATACCCTTTTCGGTATTGATGAAGAAGTAGCCATGACGAAACACGCGCGATGGGAACACGGGGATTGCGATGTAGGGCGAATTGCCCTGGCTCACGAGCGTCGTGTAATTCGACAGCGACATCTCGGAGACGTCGAACTCCTGATATTGCAGCATGCGCCAGAATATCTCGGCAGGCTGCATTGTCAGATAGGTGAGATCGATCCCGTCGGGACGGATCGATCCGTCGATCAGCGCCTGCGTACGGTCATAAGGACCGCAGGCGAGACTGAGGCGAAGATTGGCCATGTGCTACTCCCATTTCATTTCTGTCGTTGTAGTGAAGTCGCGTAAAAAGCCTCGACGCATTGCGCGACGCTGAGCGCCGTCACCATGGACGTCTTTGGATTCGTCGGCGCGGGCGCGTTCACGAATTCGAAGCGCGCGCGCCCTGCTGCGCTCACGCTTTCGATTTCATGCGTATTGCCTGCCGCGCGCTCATCGACGACGACACGAACGCGAATGCGCTTCGTATCGCCGATGGTCAGCGCGATGGTCGCGGCAACGTTCAGATTGCGCGGGTAGAGACGTGCGGCCTCTTCCACGGATCCTTCGAACAAGACCAGCTCACCCTTCACGTCGCCTTCGAGCAATCCGCGCGCGGCAAGTTCGTCGCGCCAGGCATGGGGTGGCTTGCGCGATGTGTAGGCGATGGCGAGATCGTCGAGTGGCGCCACGGCTGCGAGATAGTCGAGGCCTCCGATCGCACCTGCGGGCACGATCAACCGCGCGCCCGACAATGTTGCGCAAGACCGGAGCGATTGCTCCAGCGTTCCCTCGCCGTCATCCTGCACGAGCGAACCCGCCGATGCCGCCACGACCGAAATGCCGGCGCGGAGAATCGCGGGTACGAGATCCTGCAGCGCCTGGTGTCCCGCGGCCTCTACAACGAGATCGGGCTGTGCCGCGATCAGGGCATGGACATCCGTGACCTGCGTGACACCCTCGACTTCAGCGTCGTCGGATCCGGAATTTCGGCGCAGGATTGTAAAGCGTGCCGGTGCGGCCCCTGACATCAGGCGGGACACGACGTCGCGACCGATGGCGCCCACGCCTATAAGTCCGATATGCCGCCCCGCCATGCCGCCCCCAACTCACCCTGCAGATAATCAATCGATCTGAACGACGATCATAGCGAAGCGCGCCCAGCGCCCAAGCACTTTTTGACGTACAACATGGTCATGCGCGATATTTTCTGCGATTTGCACTTCGCCTTGTCGTAGCATCTGCGCAGATATAGAGACGACGCGAAATTCTTGCGGAGACCACGCCATGACCGGACAGCCCAGCCTTGTTTATGTATCGCATATCGATGGCGCCAGTTGTCCAGCTGGTCAACAGGATGTCCCCCTCGTCGCGCCCGAAAGTGGCGAGCAGATCGGCACCATCCGCGAGGCCGGTGCCGCTGGCGTCGAGGCCGCCGTTTCCGCCGCTTCTACTTTCTTTCGCGCGAACCGTTCGAGCCCCGTGCACCAGCGCATTACATGGCTGCAGATCTGTGCCCGGGCGCTCGCGGGTGCGAGCGAGGAACTTGCGCAGCTGATCCGCGAGGATGTGGGCAAGCCGATCCGCGTCGCGCGTTTCGAGATCAAACGCGGCATCGAATTTATCGAGGCCTGTGCGGCGGCGCTTCCACAAATCATGGGCGAGGTTTTGCCGCTCGATTCCGTGGTGCCGGGCACGGGACGCATCGGCTTCACACGGCATGTTCCCTATGGGATTGTGGCGGGTATCACGCCATTCAATGCGCCCGTGAACCTTCTCGTGCAGAAGGCTGCGCCTGCGATTGCCGCTGGAAATGCCTTCATCGGAAAACCCGCGCCAGCAGGTACGCGCACCGCCCTCCGCCTTGCAGAACTTTTCGTCGAGGCGGGATTTCCAAGGGGGCTTTTCAACATCGTGACAGGCGATCGCGAGACAGCAGCGGCGCTGGCCGGCCACAAAGGCGTTTCTGTTGTCTCGTTCACGGGCGGGACTGAAGGCGGGCAGGCACTGGCTCGTATCGCTGGTGCCAAGAAGTTTCTCGCGGAACTGGGCTCCAACGCCGCCAACATCGTTCTCGCAGATGCCGATGTTGCTGACGCAGCGCAGAAGATTGCGGGCGCGGCTTTCGAAGCGAGCGGGCAGCAATGCATTTCCGCACAACGCGTCCTCGTGGATCGCGCGATTCTCGACGAGTTTCTGCCGCTTTTCACCAAGGCCGCCGCCGCGCTGCGTGTCGGCTCAGCGCTCGACCCTGCGACAGATGTCGGGCCGATGGTGAGCGCCGCATCCGCCGCGCGTGTCATGGGTTTCTACGAAGATGCGATGGCGCGAGGCGCGCGGGCGGTGCTCGAACCGCAGCGCAATGGCGCCATCGTCAGTCCCGGTATTTTTGTCGACGTGCCGCGCGATGCGCGTCTCTGGTGCGAAGAAGTGTTCGGGCCGCTCGCGGTAGTCGTGCCCTTCGACGGTGTGGACGAGGCGCTTGAGCTGGCCAACGACTCTCCCTTCGGACTGCAGGGCGCCGTCTTCACGCAATCGCTGCGTCACGCCATGCGCTTTGCCGATGATTTCGATGTCGGGGCCTTGTGGATCAACGAGGCCAGCCGCTTCCGGCTCGATGCCTATCCGTTCGGTGGCATGAAACAGAGCGGCGTCGGGCGCGAGGGCGTGCGCTACGCCATCGCTGAATATTCGCAGGTGAAGTTCATCGGCATGCGGCCGTAAGAAAACGCATTCGACCGGCGGCTTTTGATATGCCGCCGGTCGGAGTATCTCATTTCAGATTGTCGAGATCGGCCTTCTTGCCCTCGGCGATGACGGCGGCGCGGTCGTAATCGTTGATCTGATCGATCAGCTGATTGGTGATGACGCGATCGACGGGCACGGCGGCGGGCATGATCTTCTGGTCCACCATGAACTGAATCAGACGCGTCCAGTCATCGGCAAAGAGGAGCCCGTGCTTTTCGCCGGTCTTCTGAGTGTTCCAGATCTTCATGCGCCCCTGGCTCACCATCACGCCAGCGGCGAGTGCTTTGGCGGGATCGGCATCCTGCACGCGTGCCTCCGGATAAGTCTTCCACGTCATGAGGACCGCAGCCTCGGGATTGGCCATGGTGAAGTCATAGCCTTTGGCCACGGCACGGGCGACGCCGACCAGCATTTTGGGGTTCTTCTCGATGGTCTCCGGCTTTGCAAGAAGGCCGACGTCGGGCAGCGTGCGCAGGTTTTCCGGCGAGGGCACGATGCGCAGATCGAGACCCGAGGTGATGAATTTGGCGAGCGCAGCGTCCCAATAGACGACACCATCCACCATCTTCTGCTTCACGGAGGTGATGGCCTGCGCGCCCATGCCGATGGGGAGAAAGGTGATGTCCTTCTGTCCATCGAGACCGGCCTGCGTTGCGAAGGCGCGGCCGAATGTCGTGCCCGCGCTGCCCATGGACTGCACGCCGAGCTTCATGCCCTTCAGATCCGCCATCGTCTTGATGGGGCTGTCGGGCAGCACCGCGACCGACCAGATGTTGGCGTAATAGAGCGAGTAAAAATAGCGGATGTCGAGCTTGCCCGATTGCATGCCCACGAGCGCCTCACCCGGCGAGGCAGCGCCGACTTCGCCGTTGCCCGCTGAAATCTGGATCGCGGCTTCGTTGGACCCGCCGACGGCGAGAAGGCTGACGTCATAGCCCTCCTTCTCGAAATAGCCGAGTTGCTTGGCGACGACGAAGGGCGCGAAGGCTTCGTCGATTGCGCGAACTGGGATGAGCAGCCGCACTTTTTCCAGCGCCGACGCGCTCTGCGCGGATGCACCAAAGGAGAGAGACAGCGCCATTGCCGCGATCAAGCTGCGGCTCATCAGATTCGGCTTCATGTTGTCTCTCCTCCATGACGAAAAATCAGGTGATGATGGGCGTCTGTTCGCGACGGATCCAGAAGACGAAGCGGCTCGCTGCCGTGCGCACGATGCCGTGCAGAACGACACCGATGAGCGACAGAAAGATGAGCACAGCGAAGACGCCCGGCACATCCAGACTGAAGTTCAGCGCCGTGATGAGATAGCCCAATCCCTGCTGTGCGCCGACGAATTCACCGACGACAGCGCCGATCACCGCCATGACGGCCGCGATTTCGAGGCCCGCGAATATCAGCACCAGCGCCGAGGAAAGCCTGAGGCGCAGGAGGATCTGCATGGGTGT
Source organism: Hyphomicrobiales bacterium (assembly GCA_028290085.1). Lineage (GTDB taxonomy): Bacteria > Pseudomonadota > Alphaproteobacteria > Rhizobiales > Beijerinckiaceae > Terripilifer. The sequence continues at coordinate 5 of JAQGKN010000320.1, read as the reverse complement.
CGCGC
>JAQGKN010000303.1 GCA_028290085.1 Hyphomicrobiales bacterium | reverse complement strand
GGCATCACTGGAAACTGGAAACCGACCGGCGGAACGCAGACGCTTTCGGGTACAGCGACCTTCGAGCAATATCAGGCCGCGCTCGACTCCGTGAAGTATGTCAATTCGAGCGATCATCCCTCCACGGCGGACCGCACTGTCACGTTTCAGGTGGACGATGGCGCTTCCGGTAACAGGCTGAGCGCGACCGCCAGCAGCACGGTGAAAGTGACCGCCGTCAACGACGCGCCCGTCGCCAATGCCGATACGGTGAGTGTCCCCGCTAACACGACAGCCCAAATCAACGTGCTTGCGAATGACACGGATCCTGACGGAAATGCCTTGGCTCTGATGTCGGTGGGCACCCCACTTCATGGAAGCGCGTCCACCAATCCGGACAATACCGTAACCTACACCCCTCTGGCGGGGTACATCGGGCAAGACAGTTTCAATTATACCATTGCCGATCCTTCGGGAAGCACGTCGCAAGCGACCGTGACTGCGAACATTTCCACGGTCACGCCGCCCTCGACGCCCATAGATCAGTCGTATATCGCGACTTCGCTGACATTGAATTCCGAGCGCGACATGCAGCATGACAATGCTGCCAAGAGCTTCTTCCACGATGGCAACTGGTTTGCCGTTCTGCCTGACGGGAATGAGTGGAAAGTGCACAAATTCGCCACTCTACCTGCCGCAGGTCAGCAGGGCGGATGGACCATCGTGAGCAGCCCGGGCGCGTTGCTCGACAACAACCGGAATGTCGACGTTGCCTGGGACGAGGTGCACGACAAGCTCTATGTCCTGCAATATTACGATGGGTCCAGCAAACCGATCCTGAGCAGGCTCGGCTATGATGCGGCGACCCAGACGTTCAAGTCCGAAGTGAACGTGCAGCTCGCCGGAAACGGCGGAAAACTCAGCGGATCATATTGGAGTAACAACAACGAGCTCGTCCTCGGCCTCGACGAGAACGGCAATCCGCTCGTTGCGGCGATCGGCAGCTCGTCATCTCCTGGCGTCCACCTCGCGTACGGAAGCAGCGACCTTTCGACTTGGTCGGATGCGCTCATCGACCCACGTCCCGTCAACAGCGGCGGCAACAGCAAGGTGGATTTCGTCTCGTTCACGCAGAACGGCGTCGAGAAAATCGGCCTTGCCTATTCTTCGGGAGGGCCGGTCGACTCCGTTCCCAGCGCCGGTGATGCATGGATGTTTGCCTCGCACGATGCCGGCGCAACGACGGCTGGCTATGGTGCGAATTGGAAAACGGAAGTGATCACGTCGAAAGTGGCCGTCGACAACCATATTTCGATCGGTTCGGACGGAAGCAGCATTTTTGTCGTCATGAAAGACAATCATGATGCTGTCTGGATGACGAAAGGATTGCCCGGCGCGTGGGACGCGCCTGTCCTCGTGACCAATGGGCAGACCGGAAGCCAGCAGCACGATACGAGCAGGCCGACGCTCGTCGTGGATGATACGAACGACCGGGTGTTTGTTTTCTACCAGCAGAATGTCGTCGATCCCTACGGTTCGATCTACATGAAGAGTTCAAGCACTTCGCAATTGTCCTTTCAGCCGGCGGATCTCGGCACCAAAGTCATGCAGACGTATTCGAGCCACGATCTTATCGATCCGCAGGGACCTGCGCATGCCGTCACCGCCGACATGAATGGAGAGTTCTTCGTATTTGCAAAAGATCAGGACAGTCCCAAGGTTTGGTACGACACGATTTCGCTGAACGATTTCGTTGTCTGAGGGCTACGGGGCCTGCGCAAGGTTCAGCTCAAGATCATTGGGTTTCATGTAACTTTTCTCGCCGAACCGCAGTCGATGCCTTATATGGTCCCATTGGACTGTTGCGAGGGCGTATGGCGGGTCGCTTGCCGATTGAGTGCGGATTGATGGGCGCGCGATTGCAGTCTTTCGACTGGGCATCGTCTCCGTTGGGCGCTCGCGAGAACTGGCCGCAAGCTTTGCTGGCCAATGTCGATCTCGTCATGTCTTGTCCGCAGGCCATGCTGCTCGCCTGGAGCGAAGATCTCATTTGTATATTCAATGACGCCTATGCCTCGTTGCTCGGGCCGGGGGCCGAGCGTGCGCTCGGCATGCCGTTCCCCAGCGTCGGCGCAGAGAAATTCAGCGCCCGCCTGAGATCGGCCGTCGACGCGGCACATGAGGGCCTCGTTACAAGAGAAGCCGACGTTCCGCTCAACGGCGACTATGGCCGTCTGACCATGTGGTCGGTCTCGACCTCGCCCTTGCGCGACGGGAATGGCTCGATCGCAGGTGTGCTGCAATTGGCGTTTGAGACCGGGGTCATGCCGTCAGCCGTATCCGGCGAAGATGCGGATGCCTTGCGCAAGAGCGAGGCCCGGCACCGGCAGATTCTCGACAGTGCCATCGACTACGCGATCATTGCGCTGGATTTCGAGGGTAGCGTGACGCTCTGGAACGAGGGCGCACGCTGCATCTTCGGTTGGACGGAACAGGAAATCCTGGGTCATTCCGCCGAGCAGATCTTTACACCGGAAGACCGCGCTATCCATCGCATGGAGAGCGAGATGCGCGCGGCCCTTGGCGCGGGCGTTGGCTCCGACGAGCGCTGGCACATTCGCAAATCTGGCGAGCGCTTCTTCGCCCATGGTGAGATGACGCCGCTCTTTGACGACAATTCACGGCCTGTCGGTTTCGTGAAGGTTCTGCGGGACCGCACCGAGAGGCATCGGGCCGCGGAGGTGCTGAAGCAATCCGAGGAGCGGCTTCGGCGTGCGCAGGAGGCCGGTGGCGTCGGTATTTTTTCAGTTGAGCTGGACAGCGACATGCTGACGGGTTCGCCAGAGTTTTGCCGGATCTTCGGATTGGGAGATCGCATTGTCCTGCCGTCCAGTGAAGTCGAGGCTTTGGTGATCCTGGAAGATCGGGAACTTGTCTCCGACGTTCGCCGCCGCAGTGATGCGAGTGCCCAGCGCAATGTCGAATACCGGATTCGCCATCCGCACACCGGCGAACTGCGCACGATCTCGCGCCAGGCCAAATTTGAGCGCGACGGTATGGGGAAGCCTGTGCGTCTCGTCGGCGTGGTCCAGGATGTGACCGAGCGGCGTGGCGAGCAGCGCGCGGTCGAGGAGAGCGCGGCGACGTTTCACGCTTTTACGCAGGCGGTTCCCAATCACGTCTGGACTGCCGCACCCGGGGGCCAGCTCGATTGGGCGAACGATCGCGCCTTCGCCTATAGCGGCAAGGAACCGTCCACGCTGGCTTGCGAGGGCTGGCAAACATGGCTGCATCCCGACGATCTACCAAGCGCGATTGCCGCGTGGTCTCGGTCGCTGGAAACTGGCGAGGACTATGAAACCGAGTTTCGTCTTCGCCGCGCGGATGGAGCCTACCGCTGGCACCTCTCGCGCGCTGTGCCGCTGCGTGATGCGACTGGATCGATCGCTCGCTGGATTGGCACCAATACCGACATCGAGGATCTGCGCGCCGCACGCGAGGCGCTGGCGCGGCTCAATGCAACCCTGGAGGCACAGGTCGAAACGCGTACGCGCGAGCGAGACCGCGCCTGGAAGAATTCGCAGGATCTGCAGACTGTGATCGACACGGCGGGGACTTTCCACGCCGTCAATGCCGCCTGGACAGGCGTGCTCGGCTGGAAGCCCGAGCAAGTTGTGGGACGCAGCTATCTGGAGTTCATCCATCCCGAAGATCACTTCAGCAGCGAAGACGCTTTGTTTCGCGCAAAGCGCGCCTATCTGCCGCCTTTCGAGAACCGTTACCTGCATGCCGATGGCGGCTATCGCTGGATTTCCTGGGTGGCCACTCTGGAAGATGGGCTGATCTATGCGAGCGGTCGTCATATCTCCAGGGAGAAGGCGGCGGCCGCAGAACTCGAGGCGACGCAGGAGCAATTGCGGCAATCGCAGAAGCTCGAGGCCGTCGGGCAGCTGACGGGTGGCGTGGCGCATGATTTCAACAATCTGCTGACGATCATCCGCTCTGCCGTCGATCTGATGAGCCGGCGCGACCTGCCCGACGAGAGGCGCGAACGTTATCTGGGCGCGATTTCCGAGACCGTCGACCGCGCCGCCAAGCTGACCGGACAATTGCTCGCCTTCGCGCGCCGGCAACCGCTCAAGCCAGAGATTTTCGATGCCGGGAGACAGGTGGAAAGTGTCGCCGACATGGTGCGGCCGATCGTGGGCGCCCGCATCGAGATCGTTCTGCGCCTCTGCGAGGAAGCCTGTTTTGCGCAGGCTGATATCGGTCAGTTTGAAACGGCCCTGATCAATCTTGCGGTGAATGCGCGCGACGCGATGGATGGCGAAGGGCGGCTCACCATCGTCATCGATCATGTCGATGCCCTGCCGCGCTTGCGTGGACATCTGCGTCGCCCGGGAGAGTTCGTCGCGGTGTCCGTGACCGACACCGGATCGGGGATCGAGCCTGAGCGGCTCGAGCAGATTTTCGAGCCTTTCTACACAACGAAGGAAGTCGGCAAGGGCACCGGCCTCGGCCTCAGCCAGGTGTTCGGCTTCGCCAAACAGTCGAACGGCGAGATCGAGGTGATCAGCGAGATCGGCCACGGCTCTACTTTCACGATTTATCTTCCGCGTGCCCAGAGCGCCCCGTCTTTTGGGCTGGGCGGCGCACCCGTGCCAGGGCCCCGCGCGGATGGTGCCCGCGTTCTCGTGGTCGAAGACAATGAGGCCGTCGGGCAATTTTCCACGGAAATGCTGCAGGATCTCGGTTACGAGACGACCTGGGTTGCCAATGCGAAGGAAGCGCTGAGTCTGCTCTTGCAGGACAAACGTGGCTTCGATCTCGTCTTTTCGGATGTGATTATGCCCGGCATGAACGGCGTCGAACTGGCGAGCATTGTCTCCGAGCGTCACCCGGGGCTGCCGATTGTCCTGACCAGTGGCTACAGCGATGCGCTGGCGGAAATTCGCGGTGGCGCGTTTCAGCTGATCCAGAAGCCCTATTCCGTGGAAGCGCTGTCGCGTGTGCTGAGCGCGGCGGTCGGGCCGATTGCGAGTCCCGGTCCATCGAACGCGTGAAATGCGGCGTGGCTTTAGGGAACCGGGACAGCGCAAGCGTGGTTGCATCCCTGCCAATGCGGCGCACCTATGCGCCGGCGCAACGGGGAGCCATCCATGACCAAGATCACCTACGAGGTCGTCGAGCATGACGGCGGCTGGGCTTACCGGGTCGAGGGCGTCATGTCCGAAACTTTCCCCTCGCATGACGCGGCTCGCAAGGCAGCCGAGCGCGCCGCGCGCGAGCAGGGCATTCCCGGCGAAGAGACGGGAATTTCCTACGAAGACAAGGACGGACGCTGGCGCGACGAGATCTCGCCCGGCAACGACCGGCCGGAGACCGACGTGAAGGGCTAACGCCCTAGCGGGACGGCGACAGAATGGCGCGATAGGCCTCGATCACGGCCTTTGGCGTTTCGGCCGATTTGCGCAGCAATTGAGAGAGCGCCTCCGCATCTATGGGGCTGACATCAAGCCCCAGTTTTTCGGCTTCGGCGACAAACTGCGGATCGCGGCACATGGCGATGAAGCCATCCTGCAAAGCCTTTGCGCGGTCTGCGGGAACGCCGGGGGGCCCCACGAAGGGCAGGGCCATGAAGAAGGGCAACTCGGCGAATTCCACGAGCGCACGTGCCTTGTCGTCAGGCGCCAGCTCGCGCCCGGTGGGCACGTCGGGAAGTTCGGCGAGGCGCGAGACGCGTCCAAATTGCACCAGGGGCCGCAGCTTGCCTGACTTCCAGAGATCGGCCTGACCGGCGCGCGTGGAGCTGAGCCCCACGACCTGGCCGTCGAGTTCACCGCTCTGCATGGCCAGAAACAGCGGCGCGGCGCCCGTGTAACCCCTGATGACATCGACGTTCAGGCCGAGCACGTCCCTGGCGAGGGTGGCGAAGACCAGATTGCTCGATCCCGCGCCGACCGTGCCGAGCTTGATGGGCGTGCCGGGCGTCTTCAGCTGGCTCGCCGAGACGACGGGGCTCGAACTGTTGACCATTAGCAGATAGGCGTCGTTGGCATAGGACGAGACGCTGCCGAGCCAGGTGAATTTCAACGGATC
>JAQGKN010000300.1 GCA_028290085.1 Hyphomicrobiales bacterium | reverse complement strand
CCTTTCACGATCTATAAATTTCGGACCATGCATGTGCTCGAAGACGGTGCGCAGGTGGTTCAAGTGACCGATGGCGATCCCCGTGTCACGCGCATGGGCAAGATCCTGCGTCGCACCAGCCTCGATGAGCTGCCGCAACTTGTGAATGTTCTGCGAGGCGAGATGTCGCTTGTCGGCCCGCGCCCTCACGCCGTGGTGCACGATCAATATTACTCGGCTGTGATTCCCGCCTACGAATATCGGTTTTCAGCCAAGCCAGGCATCACCGGATGGGCGCAGATCAACGGCGCGCGCGGCGAAACGCCCGATGTCAAAGACATGGAACGCCGTGTCGAGCTCGACCTTTGGTATATCGAGCACTGGACGCTTTTTCTCGATCTCCAGATCATGCTGCGCACTCTGGCGCGCGAGATCTTCATGTCCACTCAGGCGCGGTGATCTCAAATGGCTGGATCGCCGAGCAAAGTTCTCGTCACGTTTGGTACACGGCCCGAGGCTATCAAGCTCGCACCGCTGGTAAAGGCACTGGCCGGGCACCCGCGCTTCGACATGGAGGTATGCGTCACGGCGCAGCATCGCTCGATGCTCGATCAGGTGCTCGAAACCTTTGCCATTACGCCGCGCTACGATCTCGACCTCATGCGTCCCGCGCAGACGTTGCCCGACATTACGGCCCGGATGGTGACTGGGGTCAGCGGTGTCGTGCGCGATTTTAAGCCCGATTGGGTGGTCGTTCAGGGCGACACCACGACGGCGCTCGCCGCCGGACTTGCCGCATTTTACGAGCAGGCTTCCGTCGCTCACGTGGAAGCGGGCTTGCGGACTCACGAAAAATATTCGCCCTTCCCGGAGGAGATCAACAGGCGCCTCGTCAGCTGCGTCGCGGATTTGCACTTCGCGCCGAGCAAGCGGGCGAAGGACAATCTCCTGCGCGAGAATTGTCCTGAAAGTCGCGTCAGCGTCTCTGGTAATACAATCGTCGACGCGTTGTTGTGGGTCGTCGACCGGCTACGCTGCGAGTTGCCCCTGAAGCGTGCGCTTGACGATCGATTTTCCTTTCTCGATCCCACGCGTCGCCTCATCCTCATCACTGGGCACCGGCGCGAGAGTTTTGGCCGCCCGTTCGAAAGCATGTGCCACGCGCTGGTCGATATCGTCGCGCAAGCGCCCGATGTCGAGATCCTCTACCCCGTGCATCTCAACCCGAATGTGCAGGCGCCCGTGAATGCGATATTGGGTGGTGCGCCCGCAGCACTGTCGAGGCGTATTCACATGATCGCGCCGGTCGACTACCTCACATTCGTCTATCTGATGAACCGCGCGCAGATCATCATCACCGATTCCGGCGGCGTTCAGGAAGAGGCGCCTTCGCTCGGCAAACCGGTGCTCGTGACGCGAGAAAATACCGAACGGCCCGAAGCCGTGGAAGCCGGCACGGCAAGGCTTACAGGCACGGATCGCGACCGTATCTTCGACGAGGCGATGCGGCTCCTCACAGACGACGTGCATCGCCGCTCGATGAGCTTCGCGCGAAACCCCTATGGAGACGGCCAAGCCTGCGCGCGCATTGTCGAGCGGCTGGATGCGGCCTCCGGCGGGCCACGCGCCTTGCTTGAAGAATTCGCCGGTTTCACGCGCGAACTGACGCCCAGCTAGCACTTCTTGCGTTCGAAGGATCCACTTCATGTCAATGTCGCGTGCATGGGGACTGACGAGATTGCCCCACTCCAGGTCTGGATACAAACCCGACAGCCTCACGCATCTGTGCTGCACAGGCCTGCGTAGAACGCTCAATCCGCTGACAGCCCTTTACGACCGGCAGATCCGCCACGGGCGGCTGGAAATGACCGAGGGGACCGAAGATCTCACCAGCACATGCATTTGCCTTATCGGGATTGATCGCGCCAAAGTCGATCCCGCGCAGATCGGCCTTGCGCCGCAGGTGACGCTCGATGCCGCCATCGACATTTCGGACCGCCGGCGCTACGCGGGTGGCCTGGGCCTGCTCATCTGGGCCAATGCGGTTCTCGACGGTGTCGCGCCGGAAGAGTTGTTGCTGCGTGCGGGCCTGCCCATCGACGATATCGGCCGGTTCACGGCCCCGATTACGACAATGGAGGTTGCGTGGCTCGCCAGCGGGCTGCTGCATGAACTCGCACGTTCGGGACGCTCGCAGACACGGCGCCTTGCTCAGGAGGTCGTGGCGGTTCTGCGGACACGCTTCGATGAAACGACGGGCCTGATGCGGCATGCCTCGCCCGATGCGCCGCTGAGCCATCGTCTGCGCGCGAACATCGCAAATTTCGCCGACCAGACCTATTCGGCCCAAGCGTTCGCTTTCGCAGCAATGGTGCTCGAAGACCGCTTGGCACTGGCGCGCGCAAGCCGGCTCGCCGCCCGCCTCACCGGCATGCAGGGTCCGCTCGGGCAATGGTGGTGGCATTACGATGCTGCCAGGGGCGACGTTGCAGAAATGTATCCGGTATATTCGGTGCACCAATACGGCATGGCGCCGATGGCGCTCTCAGCCGTTCATGCAGCGGGCGGTCCCGATTTCGGGGCCGCAGTCACGCGCAGTCACGCCTGGCTGAGCCGGAATGAACTTGGCATCGACATGGTCGACTCCGAGGCTCGCACAATCTGGCGCGACATCGAACGTGCCGAGGGGCGTACGGCCTCCGCCGTGCGCAAGTCGCTGGCTCTCGTGGGGCACCGCGGCGGCGACGTCGCTGCAAGCGAGGCGCACCTGAGGCTCAACCGCGAAACAAGGCCCTATGAATGGGCGTGGTGTCTTTATGCGTCGAGCATTGCGAGCGGAGCTGACAAGGGGAGACACCTGCTGTGAGCGCGGCTGCCGACATCTCTCCGCAAGTAAGCGCCTTCGAAACGCGCTTCGACGCGATTTCCCAGGTTGACACGGTACGAAAGGTGTTCGCGTGGAGTAGCGATCCACACCGCAGGACGCGCACGGTCGTGACTGTGAACGTCGCGATCCTGATGATGATGCGGTCGGATGCAAAGCTCACGCATGCCGTTCAAGCGGCCGATCTCGTCGTCATCGACGGCGCGCCGCTCGTCTGGGCCTGTCGCTGGCTGGGGTCGCAGGTTCCTGAGCGGGTTCCCGGCGTCGACCTGATGGAGCGCCTGCTCGAGGAAGGGTCACGTCGCGGCCTGCGTGTGTTCCTGCTGGGCACGACGCAGCAACGACTCGATCGCCTTGTCGAGGTGATCGAGACGAAATATCCGGGCGTCACGATCGCGGGCGCGCGCAACGGCTATTTCAAGCGCGAGGACGATGCGGAGGTGACGCGCCAGATTCGTGAAAGCCACGCGGATCTATTGCTTCTGGGCATGCCTGCCCCTTTCAAGGAGGTGTGGTGCGAGGAAAATCGCGAAGCACTCGACACGCCTGCGGTACTGGGCGTCGGTGGATCATTCGACGTC
>JAQGKN010000283.1 GCA_028290085.1 Hyphomicrobiales bacterium | reverse complement strand
ACAACAGGAACCCGCGCGGCGCGCGTGCCACCCGCGCCATCCGAATAGGTCCAGTCACCCGATCCAACATGCTCGCTCTTCACGCCCGTCAGGCCGTTCGTCGTGAAATTCTCGGAATAGGTCGAGCGCCGAAACTCACCATCGGTCGCGACCTTCAGGCCGACGCTCTCCTGGAAAGCAACGACCTTACGGATTTCGTCGTCCTCGATGCTCCGCAACTCGGCGGGGGTGATGACGCCGTCGCGCTGTTTCACCCGCGCTTCCTTGATCGCATCGGGACGGAGAAACGAACCGACGATCTCGGCCCAAAACGGTGGCTTTTGAGAAGCAGACATAAAGATCTCCTGGAGATTTTTTTTGTTGTTGGAATGTAACGAGAGTGCTCCGGGAGCTTACTTGCTCCCGATAGCAACCCGCGTCGCCTGCACGACATCGGCGGGCGTCTCAAACATCCGCGCCACGGTGGTGGTAACATCGGCGCCTGACAGTGGATCCACCTCGAGTTTCATCTTCTGCGCTTCCGCCCGCAAATCGGGATCCTTCATCGCATCCATAAACGCCTTGCGTAGAGCTTCGAGCCGCTCGGGCGGCGTATCCGGAGCGACGATAAAGGGGCGCCCAAATGTCAGCGGCCCGTAGCAGAGTTCCATCATCTGGCGCATTTCTGGCGTCTTGGCGAAGGAAAGGGCCATGGGCTCCTTCATGCGATCGAGCTCCGGATCACTCTTCATGCCTTCCTGCGCCACGACTTTGATCAGCCCGTCGCACACCCATTGCGCGCGTTGCACCTGGATCGTGGACCAGCCGATGCCGCACGTGCCCTGCACCTCGCCTTTTTCAACGGCCAGCAAGATTTCCGACGACCCCGGATAGCCACTGACGATCTTGAAATTCGCACCGAGCGTGTCCATCAAAAGCGCCGGGAAATCACGCGTCGATCCCCCCGCCGCGCTGGCACCCATGAGGATGCCGCCCTTCAGGAAGTCCTCGAAGGTTTTCACACCCGCATCGCCGCGTACGATGCAGACATAGAGTTCGTTATTCGCGCTGCCGATATACCCCAGCTTGCGTGCGTCATATTTGATCTTGCCCTTGTCGCCGAGCAACGGCTCCATGATTGCGCCGGGATAAATCGCACCAATAATCGTCCCGTCCTTCGGAGCCGCAACTGCAATGTGCTGGGTTGCAACGATTGAGGCCGCACCCGCCATGTTGGACACGACAACGTTGGGATTGCCCGGAATATATTTGCCGATGTAGCGCGCCACGAGCCGGCCATAGAGGTCGTGGCCGCCCCCGGCCGACGATCCGATGACGAGCTGAAGGGTCTTGCCACGGTAGAATGTGGCGACGGCTTCCCGAGCTGTCGCGGGTCCCTTGGACGCTGCAAATGCCGCGAGTTCGAAAATGGATACGATCACGCACAGGCGTGTCGCGAATCCCTGTCTCATAGAATCCTCCCAACCATCGCCTGTATCCGCGAGGTGTGGTCCATGATTGCGGTCCAGCCTGAAGGGTCAACCAAGGCGTTGATTTTCGATCTGCGAATGTGCGCTGCACCACGCGAGACAATGTCTTGCTAGGCTCGCCAGAGCTGCCCATAATCGTCCCAAATACAAAAGCTCCGGAGTGTTCGACGCTCACGGCGAAGTCAGGGGAGGAATCCATGGTCGCGTCCGCGAGGGCTGAAGAACCGATTCCGCGCGCTCACAAGCCGGGCAGCAGGCACTCCCTAAAAATTTCAGAACGCCGCGCGAGAAGGTCCCTCCGCGCGTGATTAGGCTCAAATTGGGGCCCGTCGTCGGCCCGCGTTTCAATCTCGGCTTCCTGTGCCGAAAGATGGTGGAGCACCAAGAATGTCGTTTACAGCTTGGCGCGGCACGGTTGGCATCGTTCGCCCCACCTATCGTCCCGGCGGGATGGAAGAGTTGATCAAGATGCTGCCCGATGGAATCGGCGTCATCCCCCTCTTCGCAGAGATTCAGCGCGGCACGCAGGACGAGTTCAAGGAAGCACTCGTTCGCTATCGCAAGAAGGTCGCCAAACTGGCGGAGATCGGCGTCGACGTCATCAACCCCTCCGGCGCGCCCCCCTTCATGGTTCTGGGATACGAGGGCGAGGCTGCGCTGATTCGCGAATGGGAACGCGAGTACAAAGTGCCCGTGTTCACGTCGGGCACCACCCACGTCGCCGCATTGAAGGAACTCAAGGCGCAGAAATTCGTCGGCTTCAGTTACTTTCCCGGCGAGATCAACAAAATCTACGCGCAATACTTCCGCGATGCCGGGCTCGACGTCCTCGACATGGTCGGACTCGATGCGCCCTTCCAGAAAGTCCAGGAATATTCGAGCCATCTGATCTACAGCTGGATCCGCCAGCACATGCGCAAGCACCCGGAGGCGCAGGCGATCTACATGCTCGGGCCGGCATGGCGAACGCTTGATATCGTCGAGATGCTCGAGCGCGATTGCAAGGTGCCGGTTGTCCATGCCGTGCCATCGCAATGCTGGGACATCCAGCGCCATCTGGGAATCAGCCAGCCCGTCCAAGGCTTCGGGCGCCTGCTCGCAAACATCGCCTGACCGGCGTCGACACTGGAGATCAGCATGCGCAAAACCTGGCTGCGGGCAACGCTCTCGCTTTCCCTCCTTCTGTCGCCGGGAGCGATGGCGTGGGCGGCCGACTTCTATGAAGGCAAGACGATCACCATCGTCGTCGGCTTCACGACGGGCGGGACATACGACCAGATGGCACGTTTCTACGCACGTCATCTTCCGCGTTTCCTGCCCGGCAAACCGACCGTCATCGTCCAGAGCATGCCGGGCGCTGGAAGCATGGTGGCGACGTCGCATCTGTACAACACCGCAAACCGCGACGGCACCACGCTGGGCATCATCGGCGGCGGGACGGTGTGGGAGGCCATTCTCGGCAATCCACAAGCCCGCTACGATCCGCGCCAGTTCAACTGGATCGGCGGCAAGTCGCGCGACAACATCACCTGCCTCGTCTGGCACACGAGCCCCATCAAGACGATTCAGGATGCACTCAGCCGTGAAGTCGTGGTCGGCGGAACAGGTCCGGGATCGCGCACACTGAGTTTTCCCCGCGCCCTCAACAATCTCGTCGGCACCAAATTCAAGATCGTCTCCGGCTATCCGGGCGGCAATGAAATCACGCTGGCGCTGGAAAAGGGTGAGGTCGAGGGCTATTGCGGCTGGGCGCTGGGATCGCTGAAACAGCGCGCCTCCGCCTGGTACGACGAGAAAAAGGTCCGCTTCCTCGTGCAATTTGCAGCCGA
>JAQGKN010000273.1 GCA_028290085.1 Hyphomicrobiales bacterium | reverse complement strand
TGAAGGCATTGGCCGCGCACGACAACAGCGTTCCCTTCTATGTCGCGGCACCATCGTCCTCGATTGATTTTACCATCGAGAATGCGCATCGCGACATTCCCATCGAGCAGCGAAGCGCGCAGGAAGTCACACATATGAGCGGCGAAACGGACGCGGGTGAGATCGCCACGATCCGCATCGTGCAGGAGAAGAGCCCGGTGATGAACTTCGCTTTCGACATTACGCCGGGACGTCTCGTGACAGGGCTCATCACCGAACGCGGCGTGATCGCGGCGACCGAAGATGCGCTGGCGCACGCTTTCCCGGAGCGGCTCTGATCAGCGGGCGCGCGAGCCCGCCTTCTCAAGCTCGCTGCCGAGCCGCTTGCGCAGGAGCACGAGCAGTGCTGCTTCCTCCGGCTCGAGATAGGCAAGATCCTCGCGCAATTCCGCGTCGATCTCGTCCTTCACCTCGCTCAGAACCTGCCCGTCGAGGTAGGACTGCACGACCTCTGGATGCACGTAGCACTTGCGGCAGATGGTCGGCGTGTTGCCAAGGCGCGCCGCGACGCGCTCGATGGCGGCTTTGACGTTGCGCTTGGCGCGCGCAGCGCTGTCCACGGCCTCGAACTCGCTCAGCGCCATCGCGGCGAGAACTGTGCCTGCCCAGGTGCGAAAATCCTTCGCTGTGATTTGCGTGCCTGAAATCTCGCGCAGGTAGGCGTTCACGTCCGACGATGTCACCGCCTGTTGTGCGCCCTCGTCGTCGACATATTGGAACAGATGCTGTCCCGGCAGATCCTGGCATTGCTTGACGACGCGAGCGATCCGCTTGTCGCGAATTTGCAGCTTCCACGACTTGCCACTCTTGCCCTTGAATTCAAACTTCAGTTCGCCGCCGTCGATCTCGACGTGACGATCGCGCAGCGTGGTCAGGCCATAGCTCTTGTTGGTGCGGGCATAGTCCTCGTTACCGACGCGGATGAGCGTTGTCTCCAGTAGATGCACCACAGTCGCAAGGACCTTTTCCCGTGACAGGTTCCGCAGCCGCATATGCGCCGCGATCTGCTCGCGTATGGCGGGCGGCGCCTTGGCGAATGTCAGCATGTGTTCGTATTTCGCGCTGTCGCGGGCTTCGTGCCACTTAGCGTGATAGCGATATTGCTTACGGCCCTTTTCATCGCGGCCCGTCGCCTGAATGTGTCCCGCGGCATCGCGGCAAATCCAGACGTCATGATATGCGGGCGGCACGGCAAGCGAGCGTAGTCGCTTGAGACTGGAGGCGTCACGAATGATCTTCCCCGCCGTGTCGTAATAGGTAAAGCCCCGGCCAGCCTTGCGTCGCGTGAAGCCGGGCTCGTCGTCAGAAACATAGCGAAGTCCCACGGCCTCCGCCGCTTCGCGTGTGTCGTCCAGCGCTTCCTGCCGGGCCTCGTCAAGGAGAAGGGCCATTCAGATCGATCTTCACAGCAGAGGGTGGGGCCGGACAACGGAGCTGGCTGGGTGAGGTTCCTGTGCGGACGGGTCATGTCTTAGCCGGCACCGCCTTCGACTTCGCCCTCCGGATTCTGGGCCGGCCCCGGTTCTGGCAAAATGCCGGAGCCGGGCGTTGCGTCCGGATTGGTGAGCCGTGGGTGCGCGTGAGGCCCGGCAGCAGGAAAGGCCTCTGGCTTCTCGTCGGGCTTCTGCTCGGGTGCCTTTGTCTTGGGGATGGGCTTCTGGGTTTTCATGGCATTCTCCCGCCAAAAAGCGGCGCGCGCGACGCGCGCGTGGCATCGGCTGTTTAACGGACGATCCCCTGCATGGTTGCCGTGGCCCAAAATAGGCGACGGTGTGTGAAAAGGCACATCGCGGACTGTCGGGTACAACACATACTGCAGCGCAGCGTTGTGCTAGGTGGCAAATACTGCGCCGTGGCGCCATTCAGCGGGATTAGGATTCCTAAGATGTTGGTGGAGCATCCAAATTTACTGCTCCGTGAAGTAGAGGCGGAGGTGCTTGCACAGTTCGCCTCGCGCTTGCTGCCCGTTGACTTGAGCAAGGGGGCGACGCTCCAGAACCCTGGCGATCCCGTCGACTGGGTGTATTTCCCCGAAGGCGCACTCGTCGCGGGTCTGGCGGACACGCCGACCGGCGAAAGCGTTGCTACGTGCCTCATCGGCTATGAGGGAGCCATTGGCGCTTTCGAGGCATGCGGTAGCCGCACGGCGCACATGCGTTGCCTCGTCAATGTTGCGGGGAAGGCCTCTCGCATGCGGGCCAGCGTTTACCGGGAGTTCTACGACACCAGCGCGGCCTTGCGCACCGCGATCCACAAGCACGTCGAGATGCTGCTTGCTGAGTCGCGCCAGAATGTCGCCTGCAACGCTATCCATACGGTCGAGGCCCGTCTCAGCCGCCTGATCCTGGAGGGACTGGACAAGTGCGAAGCACGAACGGCTCTGCCGTTCACGCAGGAGGCCATGGCTCAGGTTCTCGGCGTGCAACGCACGACAGTTGCGACTTGCGTGTCCATTCTGCAGAAGCAAGGGCATGTACGAAGCACTCGCGGTTCCATCGAGGTCACTGATAAGCCGTCGCTGGAAACGGTCGCCTGCGCGTGCCGGAAGACGTTGCGCGACACCCGTCGGGATATCTATGTCAAGCGAAGCGAAAGCTGCGACGCGTGATGAACAACGCTGTTCGGCCTCTGGTGCTTCTTGTCGAAAATGACGCCGCCCTGGCGGATGAGCTGGCGCGCAATCTGGCGGCCCACGGCTATCGCGTCGAAACCTTCCCGGACTATCGCGGCGCTCTTGCCATGCTCGAAAGCGAGCGCGACATTTCGCTGATGGTGACGGCCCTGCGCCTGCCGCAGGGAACCCCTCACGGCATTGCGCTGGCGAACATGGCTGTTCAGAAACGCCCGGGATTGCCGGTTGTTTTCATCGCCTGCGATGCGGAAGCCGCACAATGGATCGACGGGCAATGGCCCCATGTGTTGCTCAAGCCGGTGGACGGCGCGCAGCTTGTCGCGACGATCGAGCGTGTGCTGCGAGGATGAGGTCTCGTCAGGCGGCAGACGTGACGCGCGGGACGGTGTCTTCCCAGACCTCGTCGAGGCCATCTTCCTCGGAGCCGACAACCTTGTTCCGACCGCGCATCTTCGCGCCGTAGAGTGCCAGATCGGCGCGCGCGAGGGCGGCGAGCAAATCGTGCTCGCCTGGTTCTATTTCCGAAATACCGACGCTGATCGTAACCCGCAGGCTCGCGGGGGCGCCATCGACACGCATGTTTTCAACGGCCACGCGCAGGCGCTCCGAGACCCGCAGCGTTTCCGAGCGGTCGGAGCCGGGGAGCAGCAGAGCGAATTCCTCGCCTCCCAGACGCGCGAGATGGTCGTGTCCGCGCACGTTTTGTCGGCAAAGATCGGCAAAGGCCTTCAAGGTGAGGTCGCCGGCAGCATGCCCGAAGGCATCGTTGATGAGCTTGAAATAATCGAGGTCGATCATGACCACGCAGATGGGGATTTGCTCGCGGACTGCGCGTGATATCTCTCGTTCGGCGATGCTGAAGAATTCTGTCCGGTTGGAAACCTGCGTCAGCGGATCTTTTGTCGCGAGATTTTCGAGCCGTGCTTCCATCGCCTTGCGTGCCGAGATATCGACGGCGCCGGTAATGATGCAGGCCGTTCCGTCGACCTCGATGGCCGAGCCCGCGAGAAGCACGTCGCGCCGCTCACCGTTTGACAGTCGAATACTTAGTTCCAGGCTGTCAACGCGGCCCTCCCGGTCCAGCAAGGAAAGAAAGTGCTCGCGCTGCTCTGGATCGGCGTAAAAGTGCTCGGCCGTTACGGTGTCGGTATTTAGCGGCATGGCGCCGAAATACGAGATGGCAGCGTGGTTGGCCTGGATCAGCCGGCCGCTCTCGCGCTGCGTGACGACGAGCGGAATAGGCACGGCCATGAAGATAGTTTCGAGCGCCTTCCGGCTAGCCAGAAGTTCGGCATTGGCGCGGCGTTCCGAGAGGGTTGCAAACCATTCGAGACGGCGCAGGCGATTGCCCTTCATGACCACGAGTGCCAGCGCGACATTCATGGTGATCATGGCCAGGACGAGGCCCGGAATCGTCGCGCTCGTTCCAGCCGGCAGGATGAAGCCGGCGAGCATGAGAATGCTGCAACCGACGCCTGAACTTATCGTTGCGGCGAAAGACGTGGGTACCGCGAGGTAGAAGATGGCGGGGAGCAAGATGACGACGAAGAACGCGATGTCGCTGTGCGAACTCACGAGGAAGCCGACAGCGATCGCGGTGAGCCATTGCCAGCCGACAATCACACGTTGGGCATGAGCCGGCGTCGTGCATAGCTTGTGAAGGTAAAGGCAGGCGAGCGAACCGAGAACGACAGCGGTACGCGCCGGAATGGCCACGAAGAAACGCGGTTCGCCATAGAAACGCCAGTCGCTGATGAAGAAGAGCGAATTCAGAATTCCCGATAGCAGAAGAACCAGGTGTCCCTCGCGCAAACTTTCGGCGAGACGTTCGACGCGAAAGGCATGTTCCGTCCGTTCGTCGAGATATTCGCCAGAAAACCCTGAAAGCTTACTCGACGTCATCTTCATCCCAGCGTAGCCGCCCACCCTTCGGGCATTCGGGGACCATGCGCCTCCCTGATAAACGGCTGGTTATGAGGGACGGCGAAGATTCGGGTAATCGCAGGTTTGATGAATGAAATCTGATTTTTTCGTCTCAAATCATTCCGTTACGGTAGTCGTGATACGTACTTTTGGCGCGCGTGGCGGGTGCCGCGCGCGCCACTCGCTGGCCTATTCGCGGATTGCCTTGGCGGCGAGCTCGACGATGCGGTCGGGCGCGGCATACATCTTTTTCACGACCTCCTGCACCTTGATCCCGGGTGCAGGCGTGATGTCGACGCCGATCTTGGCGGCATCGGCCAGCAGCTTCTCGTCCTTCATGGCCACATCGAAGGCCGTGCGCAGGATTTTTACTGCCGCATCGGGGTTTCCCGGCGCGATGAGGAAGGGCCGCCCGAAATATTGCTGGGCGACGACCAGCTCGACGATGGCGCGATTGTCCGCGCCTTCGGTAAAGGTCATGACGTCGGGCACGCCGAGTTCGTCGAGTTCCTGATTGGGCTCGACGCCGGTTTGGAGAAGGACGTGAAGACTTTTCTCTTTGACGAGCGTGGGACGCTGCGCTTTCACACTCGACCAGTCGAAGCCGCAGACCGTATCGACTTCACCGCGCTCCATCGCGAGCAGGATATCGGCCATGCCCTTGTAGCCCGAGATGACATCGAACTTTGCGCCGGACGTGTTCTTGTGCAGATACGCATAATCGCGCGATGAGGCCCCGTTGCCGGCCGCACCTGCGATGACTTTCTCAGCCTGTGCCTGCTTGAAAGTCTTGATCCGGGAATTGGGCAAAGTGATGCA
>JAQGKN010000628.1 GCA_028290085.1 Hyphomicrobiales bacterium | reverse complement strand
GTCACGTTGCTCGTCGAGAACGGCAATTCCGTGCCGCTGTCGGTCAATGTCGAAAGCCCGATGTCGCCGCTGGATTACGTGACGCGCATCGCTGTGTTCAACGAGAAGAACCCGCTGCCGCAGGTCGCGATGTTTCATCTGACGCCGCGCTGCGGGCGCGCGAGCGCGTCGACCCGCATCCGTCTCAACGACTCGCAGATCGTCATGGCCATCGCGGAGATGCAGGACGGTTCCTTCTGGTCGGCGAGCCGCGAGGTCATCGTCACTTTGCCCGCCTGCGTGGAGAGCTGACAAATGGCACGCGCCCTCCTCAACGTTCCCGCAAAAGCCAAACGCGGCGACATCATCGAGATCAAGACACTCATGTCGCATCCGATGGAAACCGGCTTTCGCACCGGTGCCGACGGAAAGCTCGTGCCGCGCGATATCATCAAGAGCTTCGTCTGCACCTACAACGGCGAGGTCGTGTTCAGCGCCGATCTGTTCCCCGCCATTTCGGCCAATCCCTTCATCGCATTCACGACGGTGGCGACGGAGAGCGGCACGATGATTTTCAGCTGGACTGACGACAAGGGTCAGACGCAGGTACAGACCGCGCCGATCAGCGTGGAATGACCATGCGCGCGCGCCTTGTCTTCGCATTGGCATGGCTCTGTGCCGTGCCCGGCGCGATGGCGCAGGACACGCGCAAATCCGGCTTCGACTATATGAGCCGCGATAGCCAGGCCATGCAGATGGACGACCTCGCCAATCCCGGCATGCTCAGCGTGCTCGATGGCGAAAGCCTCTGGAACGCACCAGCCGGATCCTCGCAGAAATCCTGCGCCTCCTGCCACGGCGACGGGACTGTGAGCATGAAGGGCGTGGCGGCGCGTTACCCAGCTTTCGACGAGGCGAGCGGCAAGCCCATCGATCTCGTGGGCCGCATCGACCAGTGCCGCCGCGAGCGGCAGCAGGCGCCTGGCTTGGCGCGCGAGGGGCACGACAGTCTGGCGCTCACGACTTATATCGGGCTGCAATCGCGGGGCATGCCGGTGTCACCTCCCGACGATGCGCGGCTGACGCCGTTCCGCGCCGATGGCAAGGCGCTTTATACGCGGCGCATGGGGCAGCTGAATTTCTCCTGCGCTCAATGCCACGACGAGCATGCGGGCGGGCATGTGGGCGCGAGCCCGATCCCGCAGGCGCATCCGACGGGCTATCCAATCTACCGGCTGGAATGGCAATCCATGGGCTCCTTGCAACGGCGCTTGCGCAATTGCATGGCGGGCACGCGGGCCGAGCCCTTCGCCTATGCTGCGCCGGAATTCATCGACCTCGAGCTGTTTCTGGCTGCGCGCGCCGCCGGGATGAAGGTCGAGACGCCGGGCGTGCGGCCCTGACGGTTGACGGCGCGGCCTATTGCGCCAAAAGTCTGGCGATGGAAAATCTGGAAGACATGGCCGTGTTCGCGCGCGTCGTCGCCCGCGGAACCTTTACGGCCGCCGGACGCGAGTTGCACAAGACGACTTCGGCGATCAGCAAGCACATTGCGCGTCTCGAGACGGCGCTAGCGACGAAATTGCTCAATCGCTCCACACATCATCTCGTGCTGACGGAAGCCGGGGCGCGCTTCCACGACCATTGCGTGCGCATTCTCGCCGAACTCGAGGAGGCGCGCGCCGCCGTCAGTGCGGCCAGCGATGGGATGCGTGGCGTGCTGCGCGTCCATTCCAGCCCCGGCATCGGCCAGAGCCTCGTTGCGCCCGCCGCCATCGCCATCGGCAAGCGATTCCGCGACCTCAATGTCGAACTGACCGTTGGAGATTTCACCACCACGATCCTGCGGCGCGGCATGGATGTGCTGATTGGCAGCCGCCCGTTCACGGCAGGCGAGGAATTCTATTCGAGCCTGATGGCGCAGGATCTCGGCCCCGCGCCCTATGTCGTGTGTGCCTCGCCCGATTATTTGGCACGCGAAGGCACGCCCGCCGAGCCGGAGGATCTCGCGAAGCATAATTGCCTCGTCCATGCGACCCAGAAGCAGGACCCGCATGCTTGGCAATTCGCGCGCGGCAACTCGCGCTTCGTCGTGCGGGTGAACGGCAATTTTCGCTCCAGCCTCGAACATGCCGTGCTTCTCGCTGCCGTGGAAGGGCTCGGCATCACGCGCCTGCCTCTCTACTCGCTCAGCGGAGAGCTGGCGCGCGGCTCGCTCGTGCCTTTGTTCGCGGGGCTGATCCAGTCCGACAGGACGATCAAGGCGTTTACGCCGCGCAGCGAGAGCCTGCCTGCCAAGGTGAAGGTGCTTCTCGCGGAGGTGGAGGCCCGGCTGGGCTCCTGAATCCGGCACATCCATGTTTCCATTTCAGATACTACCCATTTGGACCGGTCTGTGTCAGTCATGCAGCACGGGCTATGCGCCTGCCCTCCCTCCGGGCAGACGCTCAAAAAATCCCCTTCCATGGAAACGCAGGGTTGAAGATGACACTCCGTAAAGCCCTCCTGGCCGGTTTGGCCGGCCTGATCGGCGGCCTCATGAGCCAGTCCGCAGGCGCGCAGTCGCCGGTTGAAGCGTTCTACAAGGGCAAGCAGATCGATCTTATCATCGGCTATACGCCCGGCGGCGGCTACGACACTTATGCGCGGCTCGTCGCACGCCATATTGGCCAGTTTATTCCGGGCAACCCGTCGATCGTCGCGCGCAACATGCCGGGCGGCGGCAGCCGCGTTGCCGCGGGCTACATGTTCCGCATTGCGCCCAAGGATGGCACCGTGCTCGCCACCGCCGACCAGTCGCTGGCACTTCAGCAGGCGGTTGGCGACAAGACCATTCAGTTCGACACGACCAAGTTCAACTACATCGGCAATCCGAGCGCCGAGAACAACACGACTGCGGTCTGGTCCACGTCGGGCATCAAGACCATCGAGGATGCCACGAAGAAGGAAGTGCCCACGGGCGCAACCGGCGGCTCCACCTCGTCGCAATATCCCAAGGTGATGAACGCGCTGCTCGGCACGAAATTCAAGATCATCCTGGGCTATCCGGGCGGCAACGACATCAACCTCGCCATGGAAAAGGGCGAAGTGGCCGCGCGCGGCTCCAACAGCTGGGCATCCTGGAAATCGACCCGCCCCGATTGGCTGGAAAACAAGAAGATCAACATTCTCGTTCAGATCGGCCTGAAGAAGGCGCATGATCTGCAAGACGTGCCGCTGCTGATCGACCTCGCCAAGAACGATGCGGACCGGGCCGTGCTGCGCCTGCTGTCGGCGCCCGCCACCATCGGTCGCCCGATCTTCACGACGCCGGATGTACCTGCCGAGCGCGTCGCGGCGCTTCGCGAAGCCTTCGAGAAAACGATGAAGGACCCTGGCTTCCTCGAAGATGCCGCCAAGGCACGCATGGATCTCGACCCGGTCTCGGGCGAAGAGCTGCAGAAGATCGTTACCGAGATCATGGCGACCCCGAAACAAACCGCCGACCGGCTTTCGTCGATCATCGGCGAGCTGCAATAACCCGACGACACCGCAAAGGAGAGTCAAAGATGCCGCACGATCCCGACGATAAGACACAGCATTGGCACGAGCCAGCCGGCACGCGCAAAGCGGGCTTTGGCGAGTTCAAGAAGCAGCCGACCCCTTATGACGCCTGGATGGAAGCCGAGGGCATTCCGACCTTCCGCGGCATCGGCATCAGCAAGGTGCAGGACCTGCCGCTGTTCAACTGGAAGCGTCGTGGCGGGAAGGGCCACTTCATCCAGCTCTACGGCACGGAGACCAAGTGGGGCTGCTACGTGGTCGAGGTTCCGCCGGGCGGCGCCCTGAACCCCGAGAAGCACATGTACGAGGAAATCTTCCTCGTCGTGGAAGGCCGCGGCACGACTGAAGTCTGGCAGGAAGGCGATACGAAGAAGCACGTCTTCGAGTGGCAGGCCGGCTCGATGTTCTCGATCCCGATGAACGCCTGGTATCGCCTGGTCAACGCGACGTCGGGCGGCGCACTGCTGCTGGGCGGCACCACCGCCCCGAACGTCCTCAACCAGCTGAACAACGTCGATGCTGTCTTCAACAACCCCTTTATCTTCCGCGACCGTTTCAATGGCGACGAAGACTTCTTCAAGCCCAAGGACGAAATCTCGCCCGATCCGGTGCGTGGTCTCGCCCAGCGCAAGACGAACTTCATCCCCGACGTCATCAATTGCGAATTGCCGCTCGATAACCGCCGTTCGGTCGGCTATCGCCGCGTCGAGCCCTACATGACGAACAATGCGTTCTATTACTGGATCGGCCAGCACGAGAACGGCCGTTATTCCAAGGGACATGCGCATACGTCCGCCGCGATCCTGATCTGCCTCAAGGGCAAGGGCTTCACATACAGCTGGCCCGAGCGCTGCGGCGAGACGCCGTGGAAGGATGGCTATGCCGATCAGGTCAACCGCCTCGATTACGAGCCTGTCGGCCTCGTGACGGCGGCTCCGGGCTGCGCGCGCT
>JAQGKN010000268.1 GCA_028290085.1 Hyphomicrobiales bacterium | reverse complement strand
CCTGGGGTGCCGATTGCATCCTGCTTATCATGGCCGCCATCAGCGACGAGGATGCACGCACGCTCAACAAGGTCGCCCACGACCTCAAAATGGACGTGCTCGTGGAAGTGCACGATGCCGACGAGCTGAAGCGCGCACTACCTTTGGAAACGCGGATGATCGGCATCAACAACCGCGATCTGCGCACGTTCAACACCAGCCTCGAAGTCTGCGAAAAGCTTTCCGCTCTGGTGCCCAAAGATCGCATCATAGTGGGTGAGAGCGGCATCGGCTCGCATGAAGACGGCCAGCGCCTGCTGCGCTCGGGCATCGGCACGTTCCTGGTCGGCGAAAGCCTGATGCGGCAGGCCGATGTGACGCGCGCCACGCATGATCTGCTGCACGGCCCTTCTATTCCGGCACGTTCGAGCGCACCATGAGCAACGAACTTTCGCATCTCTCCGCGACCGGCGAGGCCCATATGGTCGATGTTTCGTCGAAGGACGTGACTTCGCGTGTCGCTGTCGCCGAGGGGCGCGTGGTTATGAAGCCGGAGACGCTGGCGCTGGCGCTGTCGGGCGATGCGAAAAAGGGCGATGTGCTGGGCACTGCTCGCATCGCCGGGATCATGGCCGCCAAACGCACGCATGACCTCATTCCGCTCTGTCATCCGCTGGCGATCAGCAAGGTGACCATCGACCTCGTGCCCGACTCCACCCTGCCCGGCATTCGCGTCCGCGCGCTCGTGAAAGTCGCGGGGCAGACAGGCGTGGAAATGGAGGCGCTGACCGCCGTCAGCATCGCCTGCCTCACCGTCTACGACATGCTGAAAGCCGTCGACCGCTTCATGACCATCGAGGGCGTCGGCCTCGTGGAAAAAACCGGCGGCAAGTCCGGCAACTGGCATCGGGACACGCCGTGAGCGGCGCGCCGCTCCTTCCCGTCGCCGAAGCGCTGGCGCGCGTGCTCGCCAGTGCGCCCACGCCCCTCCCGTCAGAAACGGTCTCGCTGCACGACGCACGCGGCCGCACGCTTGCCGAAGATGTCGCCGCACTGCGCACACAACCGCCCTTCCCGGCTTCCGCCATGGATGGCTATGCCGTCCGCGCGGCTGACATCGCCGAAGTGCCCGCCTCGCTGGCTGTTATCGGCGCGAGCGCAGCTGGCCACCGATTCACGGGCTCTGTCGGTGCGGGACAGGCCGTGCGCATTTTCACGGGCGCGCCCGTGCCTGATGGCGCCGACACGATCCTCATTCAAGAAAACACACGCGCCGTGGGCGATGTCGTCGTTGCGCTCGAATCGGAGACGCTTGGGCGCTATGTGCGCCGCGCCGGGCTCGATTTTTCGGAAGGCGATGTGCTGCTGGCCAAGGGACGCAAGCTTGGTCCGCCGGAGCTGGCGCTGGCCGCCGCCATGAACCACCCCACATTGCCTGTGACGCGGAAACCACGTGTTGCGCTGCTCGCGACCGGCGACGAATTGGTGCGGCCCGGCGAAAGCCTCGGGCCCGACCAGATCGTGGCGTCCAACACCTATGCCGTCGCGGCCTATGCCGAAGCGGCCGGCGCCGAGGTGATCGACCTTGGAATCGCTGGCGACCGTTTCGCCGATCTCGAAGCCTCGATCCGCGCCGCCCGCGACTCCGGTGCCGATGTTCTGGTGACTTTGGGCGGCGCTTCCGTCGGCGACCACGACCTCGTCCAGACGGCGCTGGCGCGCGAGGGGATGGAACTGGGCTTCTGGCGCATCGCCATGCGGCCCGGCAAGCCGCTGATGCATGGACGCATTGGCGACATGCGCATTCTCGGCCTTCCCGGCAATCCGGTGTCGGCCATCGTCTGCGGCGTGCTCTTCCTCGTGCCGCTGGTGCGTGCGCTTTCGGGCGACCCGTCGGCGGCAGCGGACCGCAGCGAGATTGCAGTGCTCGGCGGCGACCTGCCTGCCAACGACAGCCGCCAAGATTACCTGCGCGCGCA
This sequence comes from Hyphomicrobiales bacterium, assembly GCA_028290085.1. Classification (GTDB taxonomy): domain Bacteria; phylum Pseudomonadota; class Alphaproteobacteria; order Rhizobiales; family Beijerinckiaceae; genus Terripilifer. Next base: position 3,037 of record JAQGKN010000268.1, on the reverse strand, counting down.
CATCACCGGGACGCGCGACGGCCATCCGCTGGTCGAGGCCTTCAGCCGGCAGGATTCGTCCATGCTGCGCGTGCTGGCCGAGGCAGAATGTCTGATCGTGCGCGACCCCTATGCGCCAGCCGCCGGGGCTGGTGAAGCCTGCCGCATGGTACGGTTGTAAGCTTTTTAGCCAGGCAGCTCTTGCGTTCGCTCGCAGACTCTTGCGGAACACAGGAAGAACATCTAGTTTATGTTCACGCTTTGTTTAAGGCGATTCTGTACGTTTGTGGCGCCTGCGTGCCCTACCCGTTCCCACAGGATCGATCCGGCTCGAAGCTTCCGCTTCCGTATGCGCGTTTTCGCGCGGCGGCGCGCACTGACAGGGACCTGACCGATGCTGACCAAAAAGCAGAGCGAACTTCTTCGCTTCATCCAGGAGCGGTTGAAGGAAACCGGCGTCCCGCCGTCTTTCGACGAGATGAAGGACGCCCTCGACTTGGCGTCGAAGTCTGGAATCCATCGACTTATCATCGCGTTGGAAGAACGCGGTTTCATCCGCCGTTTGCCGAATAGGGCGCGCGCGCTTGAGGTTTTACGTCTGCCGGAATCGACCTCCCCGAGCACCCGCAGCCAAGGATTTTCGCCGTCCGTGATCGAAGGCGATCTCGGCCGCGTGCGCTCGATCCCAACCGGTCCGATGGACGACGATTATCAGCGCAGCGTCTCGATCCCCGTCATGGGGCGCATCGCGGCAGGCACGCCGATCTCCGCGATCCAAAGCCGCAGCCACACCATTCCCATGCCGCCCGACTTTCTCGGCACGGGCGATCATTTCGCGCTGGAAGTACGCGGAGATTCCATGATCGAGGCCGGCATTCTCGACACGGATACGGTCATCATCCGCAGGCAGGAAACGGCCGAGACCGGCGACATCGTGGTCGCTCTCATCGACGACGAAGAGGCCACGCTGAAGCGTCTGCGCAAGCGCGGCGCCTCCATCGCACTGGAGGCTGCAAATCCCGCCTATGAGACGCGGATTTTCGGGCCCGACCGCGTGCGTATCCAGGGCAAGCTCGTCAGTCTCATCCGCAAATACTGACGCGTTTTAATATGTCATGAAGGGACCCGGATCGTCATCCGTGTCCCGCTCGCGCTCCTGCGCTTCGGACGACAGGTCTTCGCCCGGTTCGCGCGCCACCCGCTGCGGCGTGAGCGGCTTGGGTTTCGGGGACCAAGGCCGATCGAACTCTGGCCGGCGGCTGGGCTTCGCCTCGAGTTCGCCATTGGCGGAGACGCGCAATTCCGTTGCGCCATGAGTTGCGAAGTGTGCGCCGTCGAGCAAAAGCTCCGGCCCCCTGCAGACATTGGCGACACGCAGACGCGTCACCACGACATCGGCGCGACCGCAATCCTCGAGCAGAGCGGCAGGTTCCAGAATCAACGCAACGGTGCGTCCATCGATGAGATGGGAAATGCACCCGAGCTTGTCGCAGCGGCTCTCTCCCGGCAGGCCAGGCGCTCCCGGCGGGCGCTTGTCGCCGTCACCGAGCAGCCATTGAGAGACGGCAAACGCATTGCCCTTGCCGTTCATCACCTCGTAACGCGCCTGTTCACCGCGTAGCGCGAGCGTCCGTCCCGTCGCATCGACCACGAGATCGGGCGTGCGGTACGTGGCGGCTCCCGCAAAACCGGTGACGGCGAAGATGATGCCGAGATAGCGGATGGGCGTGCGCCAGAGCGTTAGCCAGATCAAAGCCAATGACATCAAAAGCAGCGCACCCGCTCCGAAGGCGGCGACGTAGCGTGTAGAGCCATCGAGCGCCGCAACGAAGCGCGAGAGATCCATCATTCCCGTGATGCCCCAGCCCATCAGGGTCCAGACTGGCGCATCGAGTCCGAAGGGCGCGATGGCGACACCGAGCACGGCGGCCGGCATCACCACGAATTCGACCAGCGGCAGTGTGAGGCTATTGCCGACGATGGAATAGGGATTGACGCGATGGAAATGAAAGCTCGCGAAAGGCCCCGTCGCAAAACCTGCGACGAAGGTCGTCAGCAGCATGATGCTGATCGTCCTGCGCATGCGCACGAGAAAGCCCTGCGCCATATCGCTCTTTGTCACATCGCCACCGGAACGTTCGAACAATGCGATCATCGCGGCGACCGCGCCGAACGACATCTGGAAGCTCGGCCCGAGTATCGTCTCGGGTTCACGGGCCATCACGAGCAACGCGGACACAGCGAGGTTGCGCATCGACAGCGCCGGCCGGTCCACGAGAATCGCGCCGAGCATCACGATGACCATGATGAGCGAGCGCTCGGTCGCAACCTCCGATCCCGCGAAAACGTCGTAGGCCACGGCGCCCACCATGGCGAAAGCGGCCGCCCATTTCTTGACGGGATAGTTCAGCGCGATGAAGGGCACGAGCGCGAAGAGAGCGCGCAACGTCCAGAGAAAGAGTCCAGCTGCAAGCACCATGTGCAGGCCGGAAATAGAGACGACGTGATAAATGCCCGCGCCACGTAGCGTGTCCGTCGCCTCTTCTGAAATCAGCCCACGTTTGCCGGTCACGAGCGCTGCGGCCACCGCGCCATCACTGCCGCCAATGACGCTCGCAATTCGATGGGTCAGATCGTTGCGTCCGCGATCAATGAAGGCGTTGATCCGCGCGATCCACGGCACCTCAAGCGGCGGCGCTGATTCGACTCGAGACAGCACGCTGCCGACCGCCCCGATCCCCTGAAAGAATGCCTCCCGCGAAAAATCGTAACCGCCGGGTTCGGATGGACGCGCGGGCGGGACGAGGCGCATGGTCGCCTTGATGGCCATGCCCGCACGCAAGCCGACATTGCTTCGGATCGTCACGCGGATGCGGCTCGGCACCTGTTCCTGCTCCATTCCCTCGATGGAGCCAACGCGCAGAAGGAGCCGCCCCCCGCCGTAACGATCGTCCACCGTCTCGATCATGGCCGTCACTTTGGCGACGCGAATAGGGTCGAGCACGGGAGCCGACATCGTGGCCGTGCGAAGCACCCCGGCGGTGAAGCCGGCGAAAAG
>JAQGKN010000616.1 GCA_028290085.1 Hyphomicrobiales bacterium | reverse complement strand
CGAAAAACCCTTCCGCCGCCCTATGCAATTGCGGTTGGCGGCACGGTCGAGGAAAGCGCGAAATCGCAGGCGTCCGTCATGGCCGTCGTGCCGGTCATGCTGCTCATCATGTTCACGGTCCTGATGGCGCAGTTGCGCAGCTTCAAACTGTTCGCTGTCGTGATCAGCATTGCGCCTCTTGGAATGATCGGCGTCGTCGGCGCGCTTCTGTTGTCGGGAAAGCCGCTGGGCTTCGTGGCTCTGCTCGGCATACTCGCCCTGATCGGCATCATCACGAAAAACGCTGTGATCCTCATCGGCCAGATTGAGGCGGAGCGGGAGGCGGAAAAGAGCATCCCGGCAGCTGCCCTCGATGCCAGCTCGACACGCTTCCGGCCGATCATGCTGACAGCGATCTCCACTGTGCTGGGCATGATTCCGATAGCCCCGACGGTGTTCTGGGGACCGATGGCTTTCGCCATCATGGGCGGCCTTCTGGTCGCGACCGTGCTCACCCTGATCCTGCTGCCCGTGCTCTATGTCGCCGTTTTCGACGGCAAGGGCCCGGCGGCAGGAAGGACCGAGCACCAGACTGCCGAAACCGAGGGAGTTGCCGCATGACAATCCCCTTCCCAGCCGTGTCGCTGGCTCTGGCGCTGATCCTGGCGGGGTGCAACCGGCAGGAAAACGAGACGGCCGCTGCAGGACGCCCCGTCCAGGTGGTCAAAGTCGAGGCCAGCAAGCTCCCGAACGACATCCAGCTCAGCGGCGAAATCCAGGCGGAGAAAAACGTCGAGCTCGGGTTCCGCATCGGCGGCCGCGTAATCGAGCGTTCCATCAATGTAGGGGACACAGTGTCAGGGGGGCAGGTCATAGCCCGGCTGGACCCGTCGATTGAACAGAACGCCCTAACGGCAGCAAAAGCGGCGCTGGAAGCCGCCAGAGGTCAGGTTACCACCGCGCGCAACACGTTCCAGCGGCAGGACCGGCTGATGGCGCAGGGTTTCACAACGCGGCCCCAATTCGACCAAGCACTGAAGGCGCAGGAAACGGCTGAGGCGCAGCTCGGAAATGCGGAAGCGCAGGTCGATCTCGCGCGTGACCGTCTGGGTTTCACACAATTGCACGCCGATGCCGCTGGCGTAGTCACATCGCGTAATGTCGAGCCCGGCGAAGTGGTTCAGCCCGGTCAGGTCGTCGTTCAACTCGCGCGGGACGACGGCCGCGATGCGGTATTCAATATTCCCGCGCGATCGTTGGACACATTAACTGCAGACAGCGTGTTTCGTGTCGCGCTCGCCGATGCGCCCACAGTCACAGCCATCGGCCGCGTACGGGAGAGCGCACCGCAGGCGGATCCCGTGACGCGCACGTTTCAAGTCCGTGTAGGCCTGCAAGATCCCCCTGAAGCCATGCGGCTTGGGTCGACGATCACCGGCACCATCGAGACCGTCTCGGCCGAGATCGTTGCCATTCCCGCTAGCGCCTTGACGCAGTCAGGCGTCTCTCCGGCCGTGTGGATCGTCGACCCCGCCAATTCGACGGTGGGGCTGCGCATCGTCGACATCCTGCGTTTCGACCCCGGACTTGTCATCGTCTCGCAAGGATTGGAGCCGGGCGACGTCATCGTTTCCGCAGGCATCCAGGCCCTGCATCCGGGTCAGCGCGTGGTGCCGATTGCGGCGGGGCTGGGGAGCCGAAGCGTTTGGAATCAACTCTCACAAACGGAGTCAGACACATGAGCGATCTCGTCTTCATCGCCTTCCCGACTGAACAAAAAGCCGAGGAAGTTCGCCAGAAGGTTCTCTCCCTCCAGCGCGAATATCTGATCGAGCTGGGGGATGCCGTCGTCGTGGTCAAGGACGCGTCGGGACAGGTCAAACTCAACCAGCTTATCAACCTGACGGCCGCTGGCGCCGCCACGGGCGCCATGTGGGGCACGTTGATCGGCTTCATCTTCCTGGCGCCCCTGATCGGCACCGCGCTCGGTGCCGCCTCCGGCGCGCTGAGTGGGAAGCTGAGCGACATCGGGATCAACGATCAGTTCATGAAGGACGCGGCCAGCGCCCTGCAACCCAACACCGCGGGCCTCTTCCTGCTGATCCGCAAGATGACGACAGACAAGGTGCTCGCCGTTCTGCGCGGCATCGGTGGCGTGCTGATGAGCACGTCCTTCGACGAAACGAAGGAAGCCGCACTGCGCGAAGCACTTGCGGCTTCCACGCCGAGCAGCGAGACACCGCCGCCGCCGCCCGCAACATGACAAAAGAGTCTCTGATCCGGCCGGCATCGAAACAGCGGAGAACCAGCGACGTGAGCAAATCAGCCCAATCGAAAGCAGTTGTCGCGAGCTCCAGGCCGGCCGGAAGCCGCAAGCCCTTGATCATCGATCTGGCCCTTCAAGGTGGCGGCGCCCACGGCGCCTTCACCTGGGGCGTTCTGGACCGAATTCTGGAAGAGGACTGGCTGGTCGTCGATGCGATCTCCGGCACGTCGGCGGGTGCGATGAACGCGGCCGTGATGGCCTCCGGCTATGCGAGGGACGGTCGCGGCGGCGCGCGGCAGGCGCTCGAACGTTTTTGGCGCAAGGTGTCGGATGCCGCCCGTTTTAGCCCGTTCCAGCGCAGCCCGATCGATGTCCTGCTCGGGCGCTGGACACTCGACAACTCGCCCCTGTTCGTCGCCATGGACATGATGTCCCGCGTCGTCTCACCCTACAGTCTCAATGTGGGCAGCGCGAACCCGCTGGAAGACATCCTGTCGGAGGTCATCGAGTTCCAAGCACTCGCCACAGGACCGATCAAGCTCTTCGTGACGGCGACGAATGTGCGCACCGGCAGGGGGCGCGTCTTCCGCAACAACGAAATCACGCCAAAGGTGCTGCTGGCCTCATCCTGCCTGCCGACGCTGTTCCAAGCCATCGAGATCGACGGGGACTGCTACTGGGACGGGGGCTATTCGGGAAATCCAACGATGACGCCACTGATCCGCGAAAGCGATGCGCTGGATACCATCCTGGTCCAGATCAACCCGGTCGAGCGCCCCGGTACGCCCAGCACTGCACGCGACATCCTCAACCGTCTCAACGAGATCTCGTTCAATGCGGTGCTCATGAAGGAACTCCGGATGATGGCCATGCTGCGGCAACGGGCCAGTCCCGGCAGCGACGACGGAGCCCGCTGGGCGGGTATGCGCATCCACAGGATCACCAGCGATAAGATGGCCGAGCTCGGTTATTCCTCCAAGCTCAATGCCGAATGGGATTTCCTGACCATGCTGCATTCCGAAGGCCGGAGTTCGGCAGAAGCCTTCCACCGTACGCACAAGGATCAGATCGGCAAGACCTCGACGATGGATCTCGACGAACTGACAGAAGGCATCTGAGGGACGCGATGACAGGTGGCAAGATTCACCACGGCGCGCAGATTTTGATCGCAGCCATCATGGCGCTTGCCGCCCTGTCGGTGGCAAGATCCGTTTTTGCCCCAGTCGCCTTTGCGCTCTTCATCATTGCCCTCGTCTGGCCCCTGCAGAGAAGCCTGCAGGCCTTCCTGCCTCGCCTGCTGGCGCTTGCGATCAGCGTCGTGGTGATGGTCGGCGCATTCCTGGCCTTCGGCTCGCTCATCGGCTGGGCATTCGGCCGGGTCGCGCGCTGGATCGTCAGCGACGCCGAGAGGTTTCAGCAGTTCTACGAACAGGCGACCCAATGGCTGGAGGGCCACGGCATCGTCGCCGCCGGGATGTGGTCGGAGACCTTCAACGTCGGCTGGATGTTACGTACCGCGCAGACTCTGACGGCGCGACTCAACAGCACTTTCAGCTTCTGGCTGGTCGTCCTCGTCTATGTGATCTTGGGCCTCCTCGAAGTCGAAGACTTCGGGCTGAAGGTGCGCACCATGCGCAACCGCGATACGGGGACGCTCCTTCTGCGGGGAAGCGCATCCACAGCCGCTAAGCTCCGCCGCTACATGCTGGTGAGGTCGGCAATGAGCGTCATCACCGGCCTGCTCGTCTGGGCATTCGCCAGCGTCGTCGGCCTGCCCCTCGCGCAGGAATGGGGCTTCATCGCTTTCTCGCTGAACTACATTCCCTTCCTCGGCCCGCTGGTCGCAACCGTGTTCCCGACGCTTTTCGCGATGACGCAATTCGGATCGTGGCAGGCGGTGGTTGCAGTGTTTGCCTGCCTCAACCTCATCCAGTTTATCGTCGGCAGTTATATCGAGCCGCGCGTGTCTGGAAGCGCCCTGTCGATCTCGCCCGCGATGGTGCTGTTTTCGGTTTTCTTCTGGAGCTACTTGTGGGGTGTGTTTGGCGCATTCATCGGCGTGCCCGTCACCATCGCGCTTCTGACCTTCTGCGCTCAGCATCCATCAAGCCTCTGGCTTGCAGAGCTCTTCGGTGCGCCTGAACAGAAAGCCATTCCCACCGAACCCCTCAAACCATAGCAGCGCCCGTCCCTTGCGGCGCCATCTCGATCCGCTGCGGCTTCAGCAACGCGACACCGCCATCGGGGGCCGCCGCTAGCGTGTGGATGTAAAAGCAAGTGGCTTCCTCATTCAACGCCTCCATCACGGGTGATGGCGCGGAGACGATCTTCAACGCGCCGCAGCGTCCAATCCAGTCGATATGGCGGTGCCCGTGCATCGCGACGATGCGGTGGGCGTCCGCGCCCAACAGGCGCACAAACCGGCTGCCGTTGATAAGCGCGGTGCCGATGCGCTGCGAGAAAGCCTTCGCGGGCCTCGGGTATTCCACGGGATGATGATGCAGCGCGACAATCCAGCGCGCGCTGGGATATCGCTGCAAAATGGCGAGCATCGCGCGCATGTCCTCCTCCGGAACGAGTCCCAGCGCGTTTGTGAAGGAGAAATTCGTCTCCGCATTGGAGTTCAGCAGCACAATCCCCAGACCATTCTCCTCGATCGGCGGCACCACCATCGGGAACACATCGGCCCAGATATTGGCCAGTCGTATGCCTTGCCGCAGGCTGCCGGTATCGGCGAATGCCGCAATCGCCTCGCGGTGCGGCTCAACCGCATCCGACAAGGTTTTGCCGAGCTGCGGCCAGCTCTTTTCGAAGACACGGACCCGGTCGCCCTGAACCGCAGCCATGGCGGATAATGTCCGCATCTGGCGCAGGCGTTTTCCCGGACTTGTCGGCAGTTCGAGCCGTGCGGGATTGGCCCGGTCGACGATGTTCACATCATGATTGCCCGGCAGGATAAAAATACGTTCCATGAGCGTTGGGTGGCCAGACAGCGCGTCGAGAAACTCCGCCCATTCGGAGGACCGCCCGGCGTCAGTCATATCGCCGGTAATCAGAACGGCATCGAGCGGGTCGTCGGCATGGATCTGCGCAAGCCGTTTGAGCACCTCGGCGAGGCGCTCGTTGCCACGCGGGCCGGCCCGACCGCTTTCGATGCGGAATCCGTAACGCTCCCCGACGATGTGGATGTCGGAAAGATGCGCCACCCGCCACCGACGCGCGGACGCGGGAACCTCGTCAAAAACCGCGATGTCCCGTGGTTGGTCCATCGAAGCGTCCGCCACGCCCCAGGCAAGCGAAGCCAGCGCCAGATAGCCGCTCATGAGCGTGACGGCGTTGGCAAACGCGGGCACGGCAAGATGCAAGGGCCGCGCGAGATCGGCGACCTGCCCAAACCAGCGTGTCCAGGGCCACACGAGAACCACGATGCAGGCCGCGATGATACAGGCTGCGAGCCCAGCACCGAGAGAGGTCGCAGCACGCAGGTACGCGCGCTTTTCCTCGCTGGCCCCGTGCGGGAGAAAGCGCTCCGCAA
>JAQGKN010000589.1 GCA_028290085.1 Hyphomicrobiales bacterium | reverse complement strand
TGAGGATATCGCCATCGTCATCGGGCTCGATCAGGCCTTCAACAAGCTCGTCGTGCGGCCTGAGATCGCGACCTACGAAGACCTGCGCGGCAAGACGCTCGGCGTGGATGCGCCCGACACCGCCTTTGCGCTCGTCGTCTACGACATGCTGGCGCGCAAGGGCATGCAGCCGGGCGACTACAAGGTGCTGCCGATCGGAGCGACGCGCTTCCGGCTCGAGGCGATGATCGACGGCAAGGTGGATTTCGCCATGCTCAACCTGCCCTTCAACCTGATGGCCCAGCGCGCGGGCCTGGCCCTGCTCGACGATCCCGCGAAGGTCATCGGCGCCTATCAGTCAACGGGCGGATTCGTGCAACGCGCCTGGGCTCAGGCAAACCGCGCGACGCTTGCAGCCTATCTCGCGGCCTATATCGCTGGGCTGCGCTGGGTGCTCGATCCAGCTAACGCTGCGGCTGCCATCGCCCTGCTCGCGCAGCGCATGGACCTGTCACCCGAAATGGCCGCCGAATGCTTCGCGCAAATGAGCGACCCGGCGCTCGGCTTTACGCCCGACGCGGCCATCGACCATGGCGGCATGGCAAAGGTGCTTGCGCTGCGGGCAGCTTTCAAGGGCAATGCCGAACCCGCACCGGCAGACCGCTATATCGACGAGAGCTTCTACCGCGAGGCGCTCGCCCTTCTGTGACGTTCAACGAACATTTTAAAAAACATCCGGAGTGAAACTCATGTCTACATCCAGGAAGATCAGCCTTCTCGTGAGCGCCGCAGCGCTCGTCTTCGTCACTGGCGCGCAGGCCGCGACTCCCGTTCGCGTCGGCATCTCGCAGCCCGCCTATTCCTTCGTCCCGCTCGACATCGCCACGCAGACGGGCATCTGCAAGAAGCAGGATCTCGACGTTCAGAAGACGGTGTTCAGCGGCAGTTCGCAGCTGCATCAGGCGCTCTCGGCCGATAGCGTCGACATTGGACTGGGCGCTGGTCCCGAGATGGGCTTCCTTGCCAAGGGCGCGCCCGAAAAAGCTATCGCCGCCATGGCGGATGCGCCGGAAGATCTGGCGCTCGTCGTTCTCAAGGACGGGCCGGTGAAGACCGTCGCCGATCTCAAGGGTCGCAAGATCAGCATGTCCACCCGCGGCTCCCTCACCGAATGGGCGGCGCGTTCGCTGTCGTTGAAGCAGGGTTGGGGTCCGGACGGCATGACGATGGTGCCTCTCGGCAGCTTCAGCGCGCAGACGGCCGCACTGAAGACGCGTCAGATCGACGGCATGGTCGTCGAGGCTGGGACAGCCGGGCATATGGACGAGGAAGGCAGCGGTTTCACGCTGGTGCGCTTCGGCGATATCGTGCCGCACTTCCACATTCACGTGATCTTCGCGACGAACGGCATCATCGCCAATCATCCCGACACCGTGAAGAAGTTCATGGCCTGCTATTTCGAAGGCCTCGACTATATGGCCGCGCACCGCGCGGAATCGGTCAAGATTGCCAGCGATACGCTGAACATGTCGGAAGCGCTGTCGGGTAAATTGTATGACCTGCTGATGCCGCACTACAACCGCACCGGCAAGTTCGACAAGCAGGCGCTCGACGTCATCTCGCAGTCGATGGTCGATATGGGCACGTTCCCGAACAAGCTCGACCTGTCGAAATTCTACACCGAAGAGTTCCTGCCCAAGGCCAAGTGACCGGTCTATCAAACGGGAGTTAGAGGAGATGGCGAGCGACCCTCAAGTCGATCTGATCTTCGCGCATTTCACGCCACGCTATATCGCAACCGGCGTCGATCCCAACGACCTGAACCGGCTCGTCGCGCGCATCGACCGCTGGGACGATTGGTGCCGCATCTGGTCGGAAGAAGCGTTACGTCACGAAACCCTTGCAGAGGCAGCGGCAGCAAGGGGACGCGCGCTCACGGCGTCGGAGGCATGGCTGCGAGCGGCGATCTATTATCACTACGGGAAGCATCTGTTCGGCGCCAAGCCCGCGGAATTTGAGGCTGCTCACGCCAGCATGCTGCGCTGCTACGCGGCCGCCTCTGCGCCGGGCGGAATCGAGCCTGCTATGGAGCGGCTGGTAATTCCGTATGGCGAGCATCAGCTGTATGCGTGGCTGCGTCGGCCCGCCGGACTGGAGCGCCCACCGGTTGCGATCATCCTGCCGGGACTAGACGCATGTAAGGAAGAGCTCCACAGCTGGAGCGATTCCTTCGTCGTGCGGGGCATGGCGACATTGACATTGGATGGCCCCGGTCAGGGCGAGTGCGCGGCCGCCATGCCGATCACCAGGGAATGGGGGCGTGTGATCGGCGCGGTCATCGATGCGCTCGAACAGCGTTCGGATGTGGATGCATCGCGGGTCGGCATTGTCGGGCAGAGTCTCGGCGCGCTCTATGCGCCGCTCTCAGCTGCACTGGAGCCGCGCATCAAGGCTTGCGTCGCCAATTGCGGCCCCTTCAACTTCGGGCCGGTGCTGCCGCAGATGCCCGACGTGTCGCAGGATCTCTTCCGCATCCGGGCACATCTGGAGACACGGGCTGAGGGTCTGGCCTATGCGCATGAGCTGAATCTGGAGCCGGTGGCACATCAGATTCGCTGTCCGCTGCTGATCGTCTTCGGCGCGGGAGACAAGATCATCCCGGCCAGCGAGGGAGATCGGCTGGCACGTGCGGTCAGCGGCCCTGTGGACCTCGTCGTCTATGAGGAGGGAAACCACGTCTGCTTCAACATTCCCTACAAATTTCGGCCGCTCACAGCGGACTGGATGGCCGAGCATCTCTAGGAAAAGTGGCCCAGCGGCATGAATGCCGCTGGGCCCATATTACTTAGCGGACACCAAAACTCGGAATGACTGCTTGCAGCGAACGGATCGGGTCGAGCGAAGCGCCCGAACGATCACGCTCGAACAGCGTCTTGGAACCGAAGTTGAGCTTGGCGCCGATCATAGCGCGCGTCTCGTGATCCTTGCCGCCGTTGTTGTTGAACTTGCCGTCACGATAATCGACGCTGGCGAACACGCTGTAATGCGTGTTGGCGAAGCGATAGTCGGTCTGCGCGCCGACCAGCCAGCCCTTGTGCGAAATGCCGTCGAGGTTCGCCTTGATCGACTCGTAGCTGCCCTTGAGCGCGATCGCCCAGTTGGCAGTCGCGAAGTAGCGTGCCTGACCGGCGAGGATGTAGCCGTCGGCGCTCACGCCGGAAGGACTCGGAACGCCGAAGTTCACGTTCTCATAAGCAGCCTGCCCGTAGAGGGTCACGTTGCCGATGAAATACTGGGCTTCAGCACCAGCGAAGTAGCGACGGTCAGAAAGGATGCCGAGCGAGCTTTCGTTGCTGGTGCCCTGTACGATCACGCCCAGGAGGCCGACCGACGAATCGCGCCAGAAGGCATGTCCGGCCAGGTCAGCCGAATTGCGCTTCAACTCGGTGTTGGTGATCTTGTAGACGGCGCGATTGAACACGCCGTCGGCCTGGAAGCCGAAACGCTCGAACACCGGCACTTCGAAGGTAGCGCGCGCGTTGAGGTCGAGACCGTTCGCGCTGCTGCTCAAACCGTTCTGCGAGATGTTGGCCCAGTTGTAACCGACCGAGAGGGCGCCGAAAGCGTCGAAAGGCGTCGCCAGCGGTGCGGGTGCGTAGGCCGCGACACGGCTGGGAAGATCGGCTGCGCTGGCGCCAAAGGACATCAGACAGAGTGCGGTCGTCGAGAGGAGCTTCTTCATCGGGCCTTTAATTCCTGTTTGATTCGATCCCAAAGTGTTACCGATTTGTGAGTTTCCGTTCTTGTTACAAACCAATGAGTTAGGCCTTGAGCCTTTTGAGGCACAGCCAGATTGGCC
>JAQGKN010000580.1 GCA_028290085.1 Hyphomicrobiales bacterium | reverse complement strand
GACGGCTTGGAAGCCGCCCGTGAGGAGGCTATTGCCGGGGCCCGAGAGATCATGAGCAACCGAATTTTGACTGGGGCAAGGTCGGCCCATTGGAGGTTTGAGATCGTTGACGACGCGGGCTCGGTGGTCCTGGATTTTCCATTCACTGATGCAATGGACTGACACGCGCCGCTTGGAGGGTTTAGCCACGCCTAATGTTCGCGTATGCCGGCCTGGTACTTCGCCAAGGCGCGCCGGGCGGCCGCGACGATGGCTTCCAGATGCAGGAACGTCATCTCGAACGCTAGCTTCTCCCCGTCTCTCGATATTGCGACGACCCGAACAGACGAAATAACATCGGGATCGTTCACATCAACCTCGATCTTAAGGAGGTCTTTGGCGTGGAATTCATTACATTGAGTGGCCATCGGAGGTTCCGCGCACTGGGCCTCCCAAGTGCTAGGTGGAAAGCGCGGGTTACAAGCGCCGAATTAGTCGAATCGCTGGCGCGGCTCTCAAATCGGAAGACACGAGAACGAGGCGGTCGCGACGAAATCCGTACCAACCTTCCATGGGTTTGTGCTCGCCAAAGCCGGCGACCGCAAACCAGCCCAACGAAAATACGTCGCTTGGGGTGATTGGTGCCTCCACTCGCCTCTTCACACCCTCAGAAAGACTTCAATCTTTGAGGCCAGGTCTCCACCAATGGTGGATACCTCGCCGCTTCGCATCGGGCGTCCCTTAGCCATTTTGAATAATTGAAAGTTTTTCAATGGAGCGGTCGGTCATCAGCTCACAAACCTGTCTTCATCGATCCGCTGATAACCAGTATTGCTTTCAGTGGCGCAAACGAACTCGCCCAACCGGGCTCTCTCGCATAGGCGCGCAGTTAGGTCGTCCACGATCTCCTGCCGGTCGAAGTGGGTTTCCAAGATCCTTACGACCATGCCATTCGTTGAAGACGATTTGGCCCCGGCTTCTTTGACGAGCTTCTGGTGGAACTCCTCCGAAACGCGGATCGTCATCATAACCCTGGGGGCCATGTTCTTGTGTTAGGTGTTTCTTGGGCATTGGTCATCCTCGCGGGTCTGAGCGGCAGCGTTATGCGTGGTCCAGAGCCTAGGGGATTCCGATGATTGACCCGCGGCCGACGTGGCCAGTTCCGTTCAAAAATTTAACACGTTCCGGGCTCGATAGCGGCCAACTGCTTGCAAAGGATTAAGAATTTACGGTCAAGCTAAAGCATGAAAAATGCGGGGCGGGAAGAAATGTCGGGGGCAAAAGAGCTGTTTACCAATTTTCGGACCAGAGCCTTAGCTCTTCTGGCAATTATGATCTTTGTGGCCTCCGCCTTCTTCGCCGGGTTCACCATCTATGATTCGCGCCAAGGCGCGTTGGATCGCGCGCAATTTGCTGCCGAAAACCTATTGCGAGCTGTCCAAAACGGCATTGATAACGTCGTTCAGGCGTATGCACTGTCCCTGGACGCCGTCGTCGATGGTCTCGGAGATCCTGTGGTTCAGGGTTTAAGCGAGGAGATTCAGCAGTTGATCCTGTTCGACCGGTCTGCCTCGGCAAAGAACCTTGGATCCATATTGGTGCTCAACGCAGACGGCGAGATCGTCCAGGACTCCAAAAGCCGTCCGCCCCGCCGAGCAAATCTGGCGTCACGTGATTATTTCCGGGCGCACATCGACCACGACGGGGCGCTTTTTATCAGTGCGCCGTTCGTCAGTGTTCTTGATGACCAATGGACCATTGCACTTAGTCGCCGTGTGACCGGGCGGGATGGAAAGTTTGCCGGTGTCGTTGTCGGATCGATCAAGCTTGAGCTTTTCAAAGCCTTGTTCGAGGAACTGTCGGCCGGACCTGGTGGTTCGATCGCGCTGTTTCGAACTGACGGTGTCTCGATCATGCGCACGCCATATCACGCGGCAGAGATCGGACAGAGCTTTTCGAATGTCGGTGTTTTCAAAGCATTCAAGAGAGCCCGCGCCGGCACCTATGACCAGGTGGCAGTCAGGGACGGTGTCCATCGCCGGTACGTTTACAGTCAGGTTGGAACGTTGCCTCTGCTGATCAGCATTGGGCTTTCGTTTGACGATATTCTCTACGACTGGAACAGAAAGACGCTCGTCGTCGGCAGCATTGCGATCGCACTGCTCGGATCTATGCTGATCCTCGCGTTTGGCTTTATACGCCAACTGCACCGTCGAGAAGTCGCAGAGAAAGAAGCCAATATCAGCGTCCGCCGCTTTTCGCATTTGGCCGAGAAATCGACCGATGCGATCGTGGTCCGCAATCTGCTCGGCGTGCGCACCTATGCCTCGGAGCGATTCTTTCAGATGATTGGTCGCTCCAGAGCGGCTGTCGGCGATACCGCCTTGGCGGCATTTCTACAACCACAAAGCCGTGACCTTGTTGCGCAGGCTTTACAGCGCCTTTCGACAGGGGAGGACTGCATTTCAGAAACCCTGGAGTGCCGCGGACCAGACGGATCAATCATTTGGCTGGAAGCAGTATCGACACGTGTTCTCGATCAGAACAACAAGCTTACGGAGATCATCACCAACCTTCGCAATGTCACGGAGCAAAAGCTCCTGGAACAGGAGTTGATCGCGCATCAACGCCAGCTTGAAGCTGAAAACCTGACGGATGCTCTAACGTCCATCCCAAACCGCCGCGCTTTCGACAAAGCTCTGCTGAACGAGGGTGCTCGGGCGGAAAGAGGGTGTTTTCCTCTTTCGATCATCATGATCGATATCGATTTCTTCAAATCCTATAACGATCATTTTGGCCATGTTGAAGGCGATGAGACCCTGAGGGAAGTGGGGGCCCGTCTCCTTTCATGCATGGGCCGGCCGGCCGATTTTGTCGCACGCTACGGCGGCGAGGAGTTTGCTGTGATTTTACCGGACACGGATCTTGCCGGCGCTCAACACGTGGCGGAAGGACTGCGCATTGCGGTCCAAACATTACTTCTCCCTCATCCAGGCAACCCGACGGGCTTTGTGACGATCAGCCTCGGAGTAACTTGTAAGGTGCCGGGCTCGAAAGACCGTGGTCTCGTGCAGGCCGCCGACGAAGCGCTCTACCGCGCAAAGAGCGCAGGCAGAAACAGAGTGGAAGTGCAGGCGACCCTTTTGTCCACGGATCCTAGCTAAACCAATAGGTAGTGAGTCGTGTCCCTTCCCGCGAAAATACAATGCACTGCGGCGTGCGGGTCTCTCCAGAGGCAAGACATGCCTAATCCCGGTGTCGCTAATGCGATCCCGGGGAGAAGACTATCGCGGCCTCCGGTGCTCAGAGTGGGACGCTGCGTTAGGCGTCGACATGCGTCACCCGCCAGCCAACCTTCCTGCGTACCGCGACGAGGGCTGCGACGAGCGCCTGCATCTGGGTCTCTGTGTGAAACGGCGTCGGCGTGATCCGCAGCCGCTCCTGACCGCGCGCGACTGTCGGATAGTTGAGCGGCTGGATGTAAATATCGTGGTCGTGGAGAAGCATCTCACTTGTCTGGCGACAGAGATGCGCGTCGCCGATGATCAACGGAAGAATATGGCTGGCTGTTTGCAGAACGGGCATCTCGGCTGCCCGCAG
>JAQGKN010000574.1 GCA_028290085.1 Hyphomicrobiales bacterium | reverse complement strand
CGCGCGTTTGCGCAGTGCCGACGCGACGCCGCTGCTGCAGATGCTGGCCATCGCACTGCCTGATCTGAGCGCCGTGCTGGCCACTGACACGAGCGCGGATATCAGTGTTGCAGACGGGCGTATCGGTTTCGACAAGATTACAGGCGTCCTCGCGGGAACGCCGTTCAGTGGCGATCTCGCCCGGTCCGGCGTTCCGGCGCAAGTGACGGGCCATCTGCACGTCGAGCGGCTGGGTCTCCCGGTCCTCGCCGCTCTTGCTCTGGGGCCGATGCCGCCGAGCGGCAGGGATGGCGGTTGGCCCACATCCCGTCTGTCGCCGGGCCTCGCTGATGTCCCTGCCTCCAGCGTGGCACTCGAAGTCGGCCGGTTCGACTTGTCCGACACGTCGTTTGGCCGCGATGCGCGCCTGACGCTCGGCCTCACGCCAGGCACCGTCTCGCTGGATGATGTTGCCATGCGGCTGGGCGACGGGAATTTGAGCGGTCACCTCATGTTCCGGCGCGATGGCGCCAGCGCATCGGTGGCGGGTCATGCCGCTTTTAGCGGACAAAAGCTGGCGGAGCGGCCTCTTTCGGGGACGATGTCCGGCCAGATCGATTTCACAACGACCGGCCAGAGCTTCGCTGCGCTTGCAGGCGGTCTCGCGGGAAGCGGCAAGCTCGTTATGAACAATATGTCTATCGCTCAGGCAGATGCGGGTGCCTTGACCCGCATTATCGAGGCAGCTGATCGCGGCGGGTTGAACATAGATGAAGGCGAGATTCAGGGGCGGCTGGCGCGCGAGTTCGACAAGGCCGGTCTTGCGCTGGGCGACCGAGCGTTTGACGTCGCGATGGCGACGGGCGTGCTGCGGTTGGAGCCTCAGAATAATGCCGGGCGCGGCCCATTCACTCTCGCCTTTGACCTCCGCAATTTGTCCATCGAGGCACGTCTTGCGCTGGCCGCGCCGGCGCTTCCCCGCGACTGGGCCGGCCCGCCGCCCGCCGCGACACTGATCTGGCAGGGCAAGTCCGGCAATCTGCAGCGACGGGTCGAAGCGGGGCCTCTTCTCAATGCGATTTCGGCGCGGGCGATTGCCCGCGAGGCGGCCCGGGTCGATGCGCTCGAGGCCGATATTCGTGAACGGGCCGCCTTCAACCGGCGTTTGAAAGCTCAGGAATTCGTCAGGCGTCGTGAGCGCGAGTTGGACGACTTCCTCGAACAGCAGCGCAGGGCCGACGCACAACGCCTGGCTGATGAACCGCCACGGCCCGTCGTGGATGAAAAGCAGCAGGCGGCCAAAGCAGAGGCTGAGCGTCAACGCGCTGCGAAGATAGAGGCGGCGCGCGTGGACGCTGCCAAGGCCGAGGCGGATCCCATCGGGCACCTGCTCGAGTCACCGTCGGCGGAGGATCCAGCCAAGGCGGAGCGGGAATCGCGGATGCGGCGTGCCTCGGAAATTCTGCGTCGTCGCGTCGAAGAGGCAGGACGCAATGCGCCCGGGCCTCGTTCGTTGCTGGTGCCAAAGCCGATTTCGCCGCCGTCGCCGCTGCTCGATCCATCGACCGCCGGACGTTACTGAGGGGCGAGGGCCCTTTCAGCACGGCTCTGCAGATCTTCCAGAATGGCAATGCGAATCGCGGAGGACAGATTAGCTGTGCCCCGACTGCTGTCGATCTCCGCCACCAGCGCGGCAAGCGAAAGGTTCCGCTCCGTGGCCAGACGCTTCAATTCGACCCAGAAGGGTTCTTCGAGCGAAATGGACGTGCAGTGGCCGGCTATGACGAGGGAGTGTTTGGCAACGCGGATCGGACGCTCAATCATTTGACGGCGCAGGATCGGGCAGGCGCTCGTGTCCGGAGAGCAGGCGTGCGGCGCGAGTGTTTTCCTGCTCGGTCAGGGTGCGCTCGTGCTTGCTGCGGCCGAAGGCGAGGCGATTGGCCTCGGCTTCCTTGGCGGTGGTCTCGCGCTTGCGATCCTTGCGGGCGCGCCGGAGATTGACGATGTCGCCCATCGCGGCGCGCTTCTCTCAGTGCTTCTTGCGGAAGGCGTCGATGGACACGACCTTGCCGGGATCGGAGTCGGGTTCGGCGGGCGTCTCGTCGGCCGCTTTTTCCTTGTCCTTGTCCTTTTTGGGCTTGGCTGTTTTCGCGCTGTCGGCTTTCGCAGGCTCGGCCTTTGCCACGTCCTGCTTGCGAGCAGGCGTCGGCAGGGCGGTCGTGGCCGCGAGCGCCTCGGACAAGGACCGCGCTGCCGGAGGCGTCGCAATCGGCTCGAGATCGTTGGCTCCGTCTTCGGGGCTGACTTCCTCGACCTCGAACTTGAGACCAAACTGCACCGATGGATCGTAGAACTCGGTCACGGCCTCGAAGGGGACCAGCAGCCGTTCGGGAATATTGCGGAAGGACAGGCCGACTTCGAAATTGTGCTCGGATACGGCAAGATCCCAGAACTGGTGCTGGAGGATGACCGTCATCACGTCGGGGTATTGCGCACGCATGTGGCTGGACAGCCGGACGCCGGGCGCCGTCGTGCGGAAGGTGATGTAGAAATGATGCTCGCCGGGGAGGCCCTCTTTAGCGGCCTCCTGCATGACCTTTCGGACCACACTGCGCAAAGCATCCTGAACGAGTAGGTCGTAGCGGATGAGATCGTTGGCCATTCAGTCCGTTCCGGAAAAGCGAAAGTGGAGGCTTCTGTTGCCAGGTGCCTCCGAACCCCGCCTAAAAGTGCAACCCCTTAGGACTTGATTCCCAGTACCAGCACCGCATTACGCGGCGAGGGCCACCGGAGCATAGTTGTCATTGGCAACTATAGAGTTTGACCCGATAACGGCGGTATCATGCCGAGCGAAAGAGCACCCTTTACACCCCCGTCGATCCTATTTCGCCCCCGCCGCAACCCGCCGTTTCCGACGGGCTGGGGTGGAGGCGCCGGGTACCGCCCCCGGGTCCGGATAGCTTATTACGGAGTCCATTTATCGCCATATCCGCCTTGCGACGGCAAAGCGAATATAGGGCCTCGGGCGAAATACGCAAAGGGGCGTTGCAGCATTCCCCGCGCTGAATTTCGACGTGCGTTATGGCCCGGCGGCGTTTCAGCGGGCGGGCAAAAGCTGTAGGGTCGCGACTTCGAGCGAAGATCCCGATTAGTCGAGTTCACGTCTACATGCGCCAATATCATGCGTTTCTCCGCCGCATCCTCGACGAGGGTGTGACGAAATCGGATCGGACGGGAACGGGCACCACCTCCGTCTTCGGCCATCAGATGCGCTTCGACCTGTCGGAAGGGTTTCCGCTGGTCACGACGAAGAAGCTGCATCTGCGCTCCATTATTCACGAGCTGCTGTGGTTCCTGCAGGGCGATACCAACATCGCCTACTTGCGCGAGAACGGCGTGACGATCTGGGACGAGTGGGCCGATGCTGAGGGCAATCTGGGCCCCGTCTATGGCAAGCAGTGGCGCTCATGGGATCTGCCGGACGGGGGCACGCGCGACCAGATTTCCTGGGTCGTGGACGAGATCCGCCGCAACCCCGATTCGCGCCGTCTCGTGGTATCGGCCTGGAATGTCGCCGACCTCGACAAGATGAAGCTCGCTCCCTGCCATTGCCTGTTCCAGTTCTATGTCGCGGAGGGGCGGCTCTCGTGCCAGCTCTACCAGCGCTCGGCGGACGCGTTTCTGGGCGTGCCATTCAATATCGCCAGCTACGCGCTCCTGACTCATATGGTCGCGCAGGTGACTGGGCTGAAGCCGGGCGACTTCGTCCACACGTTCGGCGATGCGCATCTCTATTCCAACCATATCGAGCAAACGAAGCTGCTGCTGTCGCGCG
>JAQGKN010000551.1 GCA_028290085.1 Hyphomicrobiales bacterium | reverse complement strand
AAAACAAGCGCGGCACCGCCGACCAGCGGCCATGTGCCGGGCACCGCCAGCAAGCGCGCGCGCCAATCGGCGAGCAGCAGCGCGCAGAGACGCCCGAGAAACACCAGCACGACAGCGATGACGAGCCAGGACCAGCGCTGTTCCAGCACCAGCCGGTTGGCGAGATCCATCTGCGTACCGAGCGCCAGAATTGGAAAGGCGAGCCCGGCGGAAATCAACGCGGCGAAGCCTGCGTCGCGCAGAGCTGAACGAAGGTTCGGGGCTTCCGCGCTCATCAGACTTTCTCGACCTCGGGCCGGCCAAGAATGCCCTGCGGCATGAAGATCAGGGTGATCGCGAGAATGGAGAAGGCCGCGACATCCTTGTAGTCACTGGAAAAATAGGCCGACCAGAAGACTTCGATCAGCCCGATCAGCAAGCCGCCGAGAACGGCGCCCGGCAAGGAGCCGATGCCGCCCAGCACCGCGGCCGTGAAGGCCTTCACGCCGGGCACGAAGCCATCGGCGAAATTCACGACACCATAATACATCATGTAGAGAACGCCCGCGACAGCGGCGAGCGCGGCGCCAATGACGAAGGTCAGCGAGATCGTGCGATCGACATCGATGCCCAGCAGCGCCGCCATGCCGCGATCCTGCTCGCAGGCGCGCTGGGCACGGCCGAGCGCGGTCTTCTGCACCAGATACCAGAAGCCAACGAGCAGGACGCCGGTGACCGCGACGATGAGGATCTGCTTGTAGGAGAGCGTCACGTCGAATGCGCCGCCACTCGTCACATGGATCACGTCCGTGAACATCGGCGGCACCGGCTTGTTGCGCGGCCCCTGCACCACCTGCACGAAATTCGACAGAAAGATCGACATGCCGATGGCCGAGATCAGCGGCGCCAGCCGGAACGAGCCGCGCAAGGGACGATAGGCGACGCGTTCGATGGCCCAGCTCCAAAGTGCGGTGAGAGCCATCGCACAGACAAGCACGACCACGAAGGCCAGCGCTAGCGAAGTGACGCCGAAGAACTGCGTGATCGCCAGAAAGATAATCAGCGCGATGAAGGCTGAAAGCATGAACACATCGCCATGGGCGAAGTTCACCATGCCAATAATGCCGAAGACCATCGTGTAGCCAATCGCGATCAATCCGTAGATCGCGCCCAGGGTCACGCCGTTGATCAATTGCTGTAGAAAGTTTTCCATGCGACTCCGCAAATCGCCCTGCATCGGCTCCGCGCGAGGCTAGCAAGCGCCATGCCTGCGGTCCAGCAGCGCGCCGCGCTCACCCCCACAGATCGCGCCAGCAAGGCAGCGCCCCTGCAAAGGGCAGCGGCTGCGCCTCGAAGATAGCGCGTGCAATGGCCCGTGCGAGACAATCGGCCGCTGCGACGCCGATCTCCGTCAGATCGCGCGCGTCGGGCGGCGTGACGTGGCGTCCAGTGGCCGCGGAAAAGACCAGATCGCCGTCTAGCGCGGCATGCGCCGGACGCAGAGCACGCCCCATCCCGTCCTGCGCCATCACGGCCATGCGCTTGGCCTGCGCGCGGCTGAGTGCCGCGTCTGTCGCGACGATCGCGATGGTCGTGTTTTCCGGCACGACGCCTTTCATGGCCGGCGAAAGGTCCGGCATGATCTTGGGCCAGCCGAACCCGCCGAACTCTCCATCCCTCTCGAAGGGGGCGGCCCAGAAATGGGGCCCCTTGCCGATCATCGCCGAACCGATGGCGTTCACCGCGACCAGCGCCCCCACGCAATAGCCGCCGCGCGTCACCGCGCTCGCAGAACCGATGCCGCCCTTGAGGTCCGCAGTTGTGGCGCCGAGCCCGGCCCCATGTGAACCCAAGGCAAAGTCGAGCCCTGCCGTCTGCGCCGCTGCATAGCCGAGCTCGCGATAAGGCGCATGGCGACCCCAGTTCTTGTCGCCGCCATTGAGCAGATCGAACAGGATCGCCCCGGGCACGATCGGCACCAGCGCATCGCGCACGGCAAAGCCGCGCCCCTGTTCGCGCAGCCAGCTCGACACGCCGCCCATGGCGTCGAGCCCGAAAGCCGAGCCGCCTGAAAGCACGAGGGCATCGACCTGCTCGACGCTCATGCCAGGTTCCAGCAGGGACACATCGCGTGTGCCCGGTGCGCCACCGCTGATGGCGATGGAAGCCGTCGCGGGGGCATCGAAAATGAGGGCCGTCACGCCAGAGGCCAGGGCGCCATCCTGCGTCTGTCCGACCCTGACTCCCGCGACGTCGGTGATGAGATTGCGCATCCGTTTTGCCCTCTCCCCGATCACGAGACGCAGAGTCGCGCCTTCACGCCCTAGTCCAGCCCCGCATCATGCCGTATGGACGTCCTCAGAGGGAGCGCAAGCCGCGTCGCCCTGCCGCCGAGGTTTCATGGCCACCGACGTCACGCTTCCCGCTGCCGCGCTCGCCGGAGTGCTGTCGTTTCTCAGCCCTTGCGTCCTGCCGCTGGTGCCACCCTACCTGACCTTCATCGCGGGCACCACGATCGAGGATCTCTCGGGCGAAGGCGTCAAGGGCGCGCGGCGCGACGTCGCGCTGGCGGCCATTCTCTTCGTGCTGGGCTTCTCGACGGTCTTCGTGGCGCTGGGCGCGACCGCCTCCTTCTTCGGGCAGGTCATCCGCGCCCATCTCGATACGCTGTCACTGCTGGCGGGCATTGCCATCATCGCCATGGGCCTTCACTTTCTAGGCGTCTTCCGCCTCGCCTTCCTCTATCGCGAAAAGCGCGTGCAGGTGGAGCGCCCCATGGGCCTCTGGGGCGCCTATATCATGGGGCTCGCTTTCGCCTTTGGCTGGACGCCCTGCATCGGGCCGATCCTTGCCGCCATTCTGGCCGTGGCGGGGTCGGAGGACACGGTCTCGCGCGGCATGATCCTGCTCGCCGCCTATTCGGCGGGGCTCGGCGTACCCTTCCTCGTCGCGGCGCTGGCCATCGAGCCTTTCATGGCCTTCATCGCGCGCTTCCGCAGCCACTTCGGCCTCGTCGAGAAAATCGTCGGTGGCCTGCTCGTGCTCACTGGCATCGGCTTCATGACCGGCGCGATGCAGAATGTGAGCTTCTGGTTGCTGGAAACCTTCCCGATTCTCTCCCGGCTCGGCTGAGATCTCGACAGAGGCACCAGGGCCACCTATCTAGCGGCCAGCCCCCTTCAGGATCCACACACATGCGTACGTCGGACGCCGACATCCTCATCGTCCCCGGCCTCAACGGCTCGGGCCTGGACCATTGGCAGACCCGCTGGCAGCAAAAGCTGCGGACAGCGCGCCGCGTCGAACAGCAGGATTGGGATAACCCCACGCAGGCCTCGTGGGCTGGTGCCATTCGCGAGGCCGTAGAGGCGGCGGAACGCCCGGTGTTTCTCATCGCCCATTCGCTGGGCGTGCATGCCATCGCCCATGCAGCAAAGCATTTCGGCCCGGGCAAAGTGGTTGGCGCATTTCTCGTCGCGCCGCCGTCCGAAGAGGTGCTGCGCGCTTTCGAGACGGTCGACACGGGCTTCGAGGAAGCCCCGCGCGATCCGCTGCCGTTCCCCTCTCTGCTGGTCGCCAGCCGCAACGATCCCTATGCGACTTACGAGGCGAGTGAGGATCTCGCCAATGCATGGGGTTCGGCCATCGTGGACGCAGGCGAAGCCGGCCACATCAATCCGGAATCGGGACACGGCCCCTGGCCGGAGGGACTGATGAGTCTCGCGGCCTTCCTCTCGAAACTCTAACCAAAGAAAAAGCCCCGGACATGAACGTCCGGGGCTTGAATTAGTCAGTCAGCTTGCCTCAGCGGCAAACGGTCTTGCCGTAGCGCGAGCTGTAATAGCAATGACGGCGATGGTGATAGCGCGGACGCGTCGCGTCGGCGATGACTGCTCCACCCGCTGCGCCGATTGCGCCGCCGATCAGGGCACCACCGCCCGTACCCGTCGCAACGCCGCCAACGACAGCGCCAGCAGCGCCACCAATGGCCGCACCGGTCAGCATCCGGTTGTCACGAGCCGAAGAGCAAGCGCCGAGCGTCAGGGCGAGCGCTGAGACGAGGAGAATTTTTTTCATTGAGTTGCACCTGTTTGGAAGAACCTAACAGGGGCTCAACGCATTCATCGATCCACGGTTCCGCTTGGGCTGGTAGAAAACGATTAAGGCGACTCAATCATGACGCAGACCTGATGCCCTGTCGGCACGAAGCTGTCGTAGCGATAGGAAAGGCCCGTGCGGAAGATGAACTCCTGGAACGCCTTGAACTCGTGTTGCATCCAGCCCGGATAATTCCAGTATTCGTCGAACAATACCACGGTGCCCG
>JAQGKN010000506.1 GCA_028290085.1 Hyphomicrobiales bacterium | reverse complement strand
AGCATGTTACGCAGGTCGAGCCAGTCGATCAGGTTGGGATCGAAGCTCTCGCCGGTCGAGGGCGGCGCGGCGCTGAGTTCGGCTGACATGCGGTCGATTTCCGCAATGGCTTCAACCAGCTTTTCCTGCGTGCGGAACGGCCCGACCTTGTCTGCCATCAGCGCCTGCAGATCGGTGACGGCGACGGCGAGGTTGGGCCCGTCGCGCTTTTCGCCCGAGCGCAGCAGGTTGACGGCGGCGGCAGCGGCTTCGTCCGACCAGTTCGAGGCTTCGCGCAAAGCGTTCCTGGCGGCGCTCTGTCCGGCGCGCGCGCCAAAGACGAAGGCCTCGGTGATCGCATTGCCCGACAGACGGTTTGCACCATTTGCGCCGCCGATGGCTTCGCCGCAGGAGTAGAGGCCGGGAATGCCGCTCTGCATCGTCTCGTCCACGCGGATGCCGCCCATGTGGTAATGCGCGATGGGCGCGACTTCCACGAGCTGTTTCGTCAGGTCGATGCCGTTGGCTGCAAGTTTGTCGATCACGGGACCGAAAGAGCGGCGGAGTTCCGCATCGGGCACATGCTTGAAGCTGAGATAGGCGCCGCCGGCCGGAGAGCCACGTCCCGCTTCGACTTCTTTCGAGATGGCATAGGTCGCGCGATCGCGCGTCAGCACATAATTGCCGTCGCTGCGCGCGTCGGCGTTGGCGTAGTCGTCCTCGAACTCATGTAGTTCGCTGTTGAGCAGCTTGCCACCGAGCTTGTAGCGGAAGGGGTCCCACATGATCGGGTCCATGCCGACGAGGCGTGGGGCGAGATGGCCGATGGGGAAGAACTGCACGAATTCCATGTCGATCAGCTCAGCGCCTGCGCGGAGTGCGAGCGCGTAGCCGTCGCCGCCCATGTTGAGCGAGGCGCTGTTGCGGCGGTAGAGCCGCGTCAGGCCGCCCGTCGCGATGATGGTGGAGCGCGCAGCGATGGTGACCGGCTCACCTGTCGGCAGATGCACGGCGACAGCACCGCAGGCACGCCCGTCGCGCACCACGATGTCGATAATAGCGAGATCGCCGACGCGGCGAATGCCACTTGCCAGATTGAGCTGCGTGCGAAGGGTTTTCGACACGGCAGGGCCAGTCGAGAGCACGTCGACATAGACGCAGCGCGGACGGTCGTGACCCGGCGCCTGCACCTGCGCGATGTGATCGCCATTGCGTGCCCAGCCAACCTTCCACGCGTCCATTTCGCGGATGCGTGCGGGGCCGTCCTGACAGACCATGGTTGCCAGCCGCTCATCGCAGAGACCGCGACCTGCTGCGAGCGTGTCCGATAGATGATATTCCCAGGAGTCCGGAGCCTGCTCGCCGAGCGCTGCGGCCACCGTCATCTGCGCCATGACGGTTGCGCCGCCACGGCCGATCAGGCTGCGGTCGGCCAGCAGCACGGAGGCGCCTGCGCGGGCGGCTTCGAGCGCCGCATACATGCCTGCGCCACCCGCGCCGATCACCAGGACATCGGTTTCAAGATGCATCGTCGTCTCCAGCCGGCGTGCCGTAGCCGCCGCTCGTGGGTGTCTGCAAGATAATCGCCTCGCCTGCCTCGATCATGGTTTGATCGCTGCCACCGAGCCGTTCGATGTGGCCGTCGAGGCGGCGCACGGAATTGATGCCGAGTTGTCCGGGCTCACCGCCCTTTGCGCCGCAAGGCGGGATGCGGCGATGCCCTGTGAGAAGCGCGCATTCCATCCGCTGCAGGAAGCGGATGGTGCGCGACACGCCGTCGCCGCCGTGCCAACGGCCGCGGCCGCCCGAGTTTTTGCGGATGTGGAAATCCTCGAGCACCACGGGATAGCGGAACTCCAGGACTTCGGGATCGGTGAGGCGTGAATTCGTCATGTGCGTATGCACGGCGTCCGCGCCGTTGAAGCCGTTGCCCGCAGGCGCGCCCGAGCAGATCGTCTCGTAATATTGGTAGGTGCCGTCGCCAAAGGTCAGGTTGTTCATCGTGCCCTGCGCGCCGGCCAGCACGCCGAGTGCGCCATAGAGGCAATCGGTGACGGCCTGGCTGACTTCCACATTGCCGGCGACAACGGCCGCAGGGTATCGCGGCGACAGCATCGAGCCCGGGGGCACGATGATGGTGATGTTGCGCAGGCAGCCCGCGTTGAGCGGAATGCGCTCCTTCACCAGCGTGCGGAACACATAGAGCACGGCAGCCTGTGTGACGGGTTCGGGCGCGTTGAAATTATCTGAGCGCTGCGGTGACGTGCCGGTGAAATCGACGGTGGCGCGGCGCGCGTTACGATCGACGGTGATCTTCACCTTCACGAAGCAGCCCTGGTCCATCTCATATTCGAAGGCGCAATCTTCGAGCGTGGCGAGCACGCGCGCGACGCTTTCGGCGGCATTGTCCTGCACATGGCCCATATAGGCTTGCACGACGTCGATGCCGTAGGACCCAACCATGCGCATCAGTTCTGTTGCGCCGCGTGTGTTGGCGGCGATCTGCGCGCGCAGGTCGCCGATGTTCTGCGCGACGTTGCGTACGGGATAGCGGGCGCCGGTCAGCAGCGCGACGGTCTCGGCCTCGCGGAAGCGGCCTTCGTCGACGAGCTTGAAGCCATCGATATAAACACCTTCCTCATCGATATGCGTGGCGCGCGGCGACATGGAGCCGGGTGCGATGCCGCCGATGTCGGCATGGTGGCCGCGTGACGCGACGAAGAACTGGATGGTCTCGCCGTCGTCGTCGAACACCGGCGTGACGACCGTGATGTCGGGCAGATGTGTGCCGCCGTTGTAGGGCGCGTTGATCGCGAAGACATCGCCCGGGCGCATCCGGCCACCATGTGCGCGGATGACGCTCTCGACCGACTTGTCCATCGAGCCCAGATGCACGGGAATGTGCGGCGCATTGGCGACGAGGCTCGCGTTGCGGTCGAAGATCGCGCAGGAGAAGTCGAGTCGCTCCTTGATGTTCACCGAGCTCGCCGTGTTCTGCAGCACGAGGCCCATCTGTTCGGCGATGGACATGAAGAGATTGTTGAAGATCTCCAGCATCACCGGCTCGACCTCGGCTCCGACGGTCAGCACGCGCACTGCGCCTTCGCGCTTGAGCACGACGTGGTCCTTCTTCGTGATCTCGGCGTTCCAGCCAGGCTCGATGACGATGGTCTGGTGCGGCTCGATCAGCATGGCTGGGCCCGCGATGCGCGCGCCGGGTGTGAGGTTTCGGCGCTGGTAAACGCCGGCCTTCTGCCACGCGCCAGCTGAGAAGAAGCGCGTTTCGCTTGACGGGGCAGGGTGGCTTACGACGCAAGGCAGGTCGGGCTCGTCAACGCCCTGACCCGGTGCGACGGCTTCGACTGAAACGGCCTCGATGACCAGCGCGCGGCCCTCATCGGCAAAGCCGAAGCGGGTTCTATGCGCGCTTTCGAAGGCAGCGCGCATGTTTTGCGGCGTGTCGAAATCGACGATCATCGCAGTGTCCGTGCCCGCGTAACGTACATGCGCGCGGCGCAGCAGCAGGCTCTGCGTGCCTTCCGTAATCTGGTGCTCGAGGTCGGCGAGCGCGTCTGCGCCCAGCGCATTCACCACCTCTGCGGCCGCTTGAGCGCCCGCGTCGTCGAGGGGAGCTTCGACCGTGCGCTGACGGACTGCGCGCGTGTCGGCGAGGCCCATGCCATAGGCCGAGAGCAGGCCTGACAACGGATGGATCAGGACCGTGCGCATGCCCAGCGCATCCGCAACAAGGCAAGCATGCTGGCCGCCCGCGCCGCCAAAACATTGCAGCGTGTAATGGGTGACGTCGTAGCCGCGCTGGACGGAAATCTTCTTGATCGCATTGCCCATGTTTTCGACGGCGATGCGAATGAAACCCTCGGCGATTTCCTCCGGCGCGCGCGCGTCGCCCGCCTGTGCGGCGAGTTCGGCGAAGGCGCTGCGGACGGCCTCGACATCGAGCGGCTGGTCGCGACCCGGTCCGAAAATCTTGGGGAAGTAAATGGGGTCGAGCTTGCCCGCCATGACATTGGCATCGGTGACGGTCAACGGACCGCCGCGACGGTAACTGCGGGGGCCGGGATCGGCGCCTGCGGAATCGGGACCCACGACGAAGCGCCCGGAATCGGCATGCAGGATCGAACCGCCACCAGCCGCAACCGTGTGGATGAGCATCATCGGCGCGCGAATGCGCACGCCTGCGACTTCCGTTTCGAGCGTGCGTTCGAACTCGCCCTCGTAATGCGACACGTCGGTGGAGGTGCCGCCCATGTCGAAGCCGATGACGCGCGAGAAGCCCGCGAGTTTCGCGGTCTCGACACAGCCGACGACGCCGCCTGCGGGGCCAGACAGAATGGCGTCGCGGCCCTGGAACAGGTTGGCATCCGTCAGGCCACCTGAGGACATCATGAACATCAGCTTGGTGGGCGAGCCCGTGTCGTCGAATTCGGCGGCGACGCGGTCGACGTAGCGGCGCAGCACGGGAGAGAGATAAGCGTCTGCCACAGTCGTATCGCCGCGCCCGACGAGTTTCATCAGCGGGCTCACCTCGTGCGAGACGGAGACCTGCTTGAACCCCACTTCGCGGGCGACGCGCGCAACGGCTTCTTCGTGCGCGGGATAGCGATAGGCATGCATGAAGGCGATGGCGCAGGCCTCGATGCCGGACGCGTGCGCGGCTTCCAGATCGCTGCGCACCTGCGCGAGATCAGGCGTCTGTTCAACCGTACCGTCGGCGCGCACGCGCTCGGCGATTTCGACGACTGTTTCGTAGAGCTGCTCGGGCTTCTTGATGTCGAGTGCGAAAATATCGGCGCGTGTCTGGTAGCCGATACGCAAAGCATCGGCGAAGCCGCGGGTGGTGACGAAGAGCGTGCGTTCACCCTTGCGTTCCAGCAGCGCATTGGTGGCGACGGTGGTTCCCATCTTGATGGCGGCGATGCGCGCGGACGGAATCTTCTGGTCGTTGGCGAGGCCCATATGGTCGCGAATGCCCTGCACGGCAGCGTCGGGGTAGGCCTGCGGGTTTTCCGAGAGCAGCTTGCGGCTGGCGAGTGTGCCGTCCGGGCGGCGCGCGATGACATCGGTGAACGTGCCGCCGCGGTCGATCCAGAAATTCCATTCACCTGGCATGCCCGTCAGGTTCACGCCCAATTGGTCACTCATTGCGCCCGTCATTTCTCAAATACACCAGTCGTGCGAAGCCAAGCCCAGAACAACATCTATGCATTCTTGCACCCATGCATCAGGTATTCCCGACGCACGAGCGAAGCAAGAAACGTGCTGCGACCTAGCGTTCGACAAAAGCTTTTTCGATCACGAACTGCCCGGGCTCGTTGTTGCTGCCCTCTTCGAATGAACGGCCGAGCAGCCACCCGGTCGTGTCCTTGAGCATGGCCGGACTGCCGCAGAGCATGAAACGGTCGTCGGCGGGAATGATCGCGGGAAGGCCGATGTCGTTTGCCAATTTGCCATTGTCGAGCGCGGTGGTGATCCGTCCCCTGTTGCGAAAGGGCTCGCGTGTGACCATGGGATGATAGATCAGCTTCTCGCGCACGGCCTCGCCGATGAACTCGTCGTTGGGAAGCTCAGCCATGATGAACTGCTCGTAGGCGAGCTCCTGCTTGAAGCGACATCCGTGCACCAGCACGATCTTCTCGAAGCGGTCGTAGGTATCGGGGTCCTTGATGACGCTCATGAAGGGGGCAAGGCCCGTGCCGGTGCCGAGCAGATAGAGGTTTTTGCCGGGCTGCAGATTGTCGAGCACGAGGGTGCCCGTGGGCTTGCGCCCGACGAGAATCTGGTCGCCTTCCTTGATGTGCTGAAGGCGCGAGGTGAGGGGGCCGTCGGGCACCTTGACGCTGAAGAACTCCAGCACTTCCTCATATTGCGAGCTGGCCATGCTGTAGGCGCGCATCAAGGGGCGCCCGTCGACATTCAGGCCAATCATGACGAACTGACCGTTCTGGAAGCGGAAGCCGGGGTCACGTGTCGTCTGGAAGCTGAAGAGACCGTCGGTCCAGTGGCGCACATTCAAGACAGTTTCGGTGCGGAAGGCGCTCATCTATCGTCCTGTAACTGGGCAGTGCCCGGGAGCTCTGGGCTCCATGAGGGGGTGGCTGCGCGACTTTTATTGAGATTTTGGGCCATTGAACAAGCGATATTCGCAGTCAATCGATGAAGGGCGTGTCTGGCGGTCGTATCCGTAGATATGAATCGAGATCGTTTCCTGGCCCGTGTCATTGGACATTTTATGTAGATTGGGGCCCGACGGCAGCATGCAAGCCGTCTCTCCGGCGTGTCGGACAAATTGCCGCGACAGAACTGCGTGGGCGCCATCGACCGCTTCGTACCAGGATTCCTCAATGCTGCCTGACCAGATGCCAAAGCAGCAGGAGCAATGGTGGTCGTGGATCGAGGTTTGCGAGCCTGCCGACCAGATGATTGCGTAAACGGTGATCTTATCGTCGCCGAACAGGAAGTTCCGGGTGTAGGCGCCCGGCGAGCGCTCCAGTGGTACGTGATCCAGAAGCGACCGGTCTGCAAGCATGCTTTTCAGAGCAGCCCGGGCCTCCTCGAGGTACCCCTTTCCCGTTCCGCTGGTGGCGGCGCTCAGCCGGCTGAGAGCATTTGAATAATCTGCTTCCTGAACTATCAACATGACGCTCCATCCCGCTTGAGCCCCAAAGATATCGGGAGAGGGGAGGAAGTTTTTTGCAGATTGTTCCTTGTTTGAGCTGAAACGAGAAATTTTCTCCACGGCAGACAGTATTATTGGAATTATTTTCTGTCTAACCTAGCAGCCGCCGCCAGTTTCCGGTGGCATCTTAGGGTCTGCGTTGTGCGGGCGGCTGGGGGACT
>JAQGKN010000486.1 GCA_028290085.1 Hyphomicrobiales bacterium | reverse complement strand
AGGAGCCGGTTGGGCAGCAGGGAGATCATCGCCGTCGAGACGCAGGAGCCTGTTTTCGAGAAGCAGATGCCGCGGCGAGAGATTCTGTACGCGTTCGAAATAATTCGAGATGAAGGCGGGTGAGCTGACAATCACGAGATCGCTCCGGCGCATCAGCCAGCGTTCGAGCGAGCGCAGAGCCTGGCCGCGCGCGCCCTTCGCAAGAAGCAACCTGTGAATATCGAGGCACTCGTAAACGATTGGCAGCCTCCGTCCCAAGATATGCCGCGCTCGCACCGCCAGTGCCAGCATTTCGAGATTGCGGGCAATGATGACATCCGCACCGTCGAACGATGCGCGACGGCGGCCCAATTGAACGAGTGCACGCAGAACCAGCGTACTGCGTTGAAAAAGCCGGGCGTCGAAGCTTTGACCAAGTGAAATCACGTCAACGCCCGGCAAGACGAGCGGAGGCTGATTGTCGCGGCGAAAGCCAGCAACGACGACTTCGGCCCCGCCCGCCTGCAACATCCGGACGCGGCGCTCGACCGCTGGATCACCGACATTATGAACGAAATAGACGATCTTCACGCGATGCGTTCTCCCGCTGGCTCGTTCGTGAGAATTAGCCCTAATACGAAGATCAAGAAATGGTGCGTTTTTGGAAGTGATTAATTTCAAGCACAATCATAGTGTGAACAAGCTTGCAATCGAGAACCCGGTGTTCCGTATGAACTGCGCACGAAACCGGACGAGACCATGACAGAAACGATCAGAGCCCGTGCAGCAGATCCAACTGTGGACGTCATCATCGCTGCGAAAGACGCTGCGGGTACGATTACGCGCGCAATAACGTCAGCTTTGCAGCAGAGCCATGTACGTCGGGTCTTTGTCATTGATGATGGCTCAGGAGACGACACACTTGCGGTCGCGCGCGCGGCCGCGGAAGGCAGCGCGAAGCTTGAAGCGATTCGTCTTCCGGAAAACCGAGGGCCTTCGGCCGCACGAAACATCGCGTTATCAAAGTCGACCGCTGACTTAATTTGCGTCCTTGACGCCGATGATTTCATGATGCCTGAGCGTTTGTCGAAAATGGTTCGCCAAGTTGACGGCTCAGATTTACTGGCCGACGACCTCTTCTTCTGCACGCTGGGGAACGCGAAAATCCGCACCCGAAACCTTCTCGGATTGAATGATGGCGACACCGGAGCCGTAGATCTAGAAACCTTCGTTCGCAGCAATGTCACGAAATTCAATGAGCCACGTCGCGAGATGGGTTTCCTGAAACCATTGGTATCCCGACGCTTCCTGGTTGAGCACGACCTCTGCTACCGGGAGGATATGCGGCTGGGGGAAGACTACGCACTCTACGCCGAAGCTCTGCTTCTCGGCGCCCGGTTCAAGACTATGACCGCCTGTGGATACGTTTCGGTTGAGCGCGACGACTCGCTAAGCGCGCGACATACGATCGCAGATCTGCGCGCACTGCGCGATTTCGACGCGGATTTGCTCCGGCGGCAACTGCAACCAGGAGAGCGCTCAGCGATTGCCGAACACATGTTCAATACCGCATGCAGGTTGGAGCATCGTCGTTTGCTTCAGGCGAAGAAGGAGGGCCGTTATCGTGATGCTCTGGGCATCCTCTTCCAGGCACCACGAACCGCGGCTTATATCGTGCGCACGATCGCGCGAGAAAAGACCGGCCTGTGACGTCTATTGCTAAGATCAAGGTATTGTCCGTTTATCTTGTTATGCAATATACAGACGTCACAGCACAGTTTACATGAAAGCGGCGGGCGAATCCTTGACAGGGGTAAGCTCCGGCGACACACTGATCAACTAAGACTTCACAATTCGTTTTTGGCGGCCATTTCATGCTCGATAACCCGAATGACATCAAGGCGCGCGGTGAGCGTAGGCCCGGTCTGCGGGACACGGAGGTGACGTGGTCGCTTCAGGAAGTCCGCATCATTCTGCGCAAATACGGCTGGATGATTGCAGTGATCACCGGAGCTTTCATCGCTCTTGCGTTGCTTTATTCAGTGACGGCGACGCGGGAATATACGGCTGTCGCGCGACTCCTTATCGACACGCCGCGCGGCCCGCTGTCCGCGATGGAAGGCTCGACCGGCGGCGGTGGTGGCGGCGGCCTGAACGTGCCTGAAGTCGAAAGTCAGCTACAGGTCATCCAGTCCGATCGCATCGGCATGAAAGTCATGCAGGCCGTCAATGCGCAGGCCGCGATGGCAGTAGCTGCAAAGCCGCCCGGCTTCTTTCAGTCCATGTTCAACGGCCTCAAATCGATTCCCCACAACCTGCTATCGCTCATATCCGCAGCGGAACCGACGGCCGATGTCGATCCCGAGCGTGCTGCTCTGAACCAGATCATGTCGGGCCTCGGCGTCCGCCGTCTTGGCTCATCCTACGTTCTCGAAATCACGTACACGTCGCCAAGCCCAGCCATGGCGGCTGAAATTGCCAATGCTTTCGCCAATGCATATGTGCAGGACGAAATCGACAGCAAGGCGCAGATCTGGAAGCGAGCGAGCCTGTGGCTTCAGGACCGCGTGAATGAATTGCGCGCAAGATCCGAAGAGGCTTCCCGAGCCGCACAGGATTTCAAGGCGCAGAACGGCAATAACGCGGAGACGTGGCCCAAGGCGCGCGAGCTCGACCGCACGGCGGAAGCCTACGACGCACTCTATTCCGCATTCCTGAAGCGCTATACCGATTCCGTGCAGCAGCAGACGTTCCCGATCACACAAGCGCGCATCATCAGTGAAGCCTCGCGCCCGACCGCGCCGAGCCGCCCGATGCGGGGCATGATTATCGGCCTGGCAACTGTGCTGGGCCTGGGGCTCGGCACAGCTGTTGCCGTCACGCGCTGGAGTCTGGACCGCACCATTCGCAGTCCTGCGCAGATCGCCCGCTACGGCATCCGGTGCCTGACCACCCTGCCCCGCCTTCCAAAGGTGATTTCGCGCGATTCGACGCAGGTCGTGCGCACGGTGATGCGCGCGCCACGCTCGCAATTCACCGAGAATTTGCGACTGGTACGCGCGGAGATCAGCATCGTCGAGCGCCAGCGCCCCATGCGCTATATAGGCATTACGTCGGCACTGTCGGGTGAAGGCAAGACCACCATCGCGGGCAATCTCGCGCAGCTCTTTGCCGCGACGGGTCCGACGCTTCTGGTCGACGCTGATATGCGCAATCCGCAATTGACGCATGCTCTCTCGCCATTACTGACTCCCCGCACCGCGGACGGACGCAACACGCCGTGGCCCGCCAAGACGAACAATATCCCCGGCTGCCCCGGCCTGAGCTTCCTCGGGCTGGATCAGGCACAGTTCAGCACGCAGTCGAACTGGTTCGAGCAAGGCGGCTTCGAAGCCATGCTTGATGAAAACAAGCAGAGGTTTTCCCGCATCATCGTCGACCTGCCGCCAGCCGGTGTCGTCGCCGAAGCACGTTACGTGGCGCCGCTGCTGGATGCGATTATCGTCGTCGTTGAATGGGAATCGACCCCCGAAGAGGCATTCATGGCCTGCGTCGACGCTTGCGATGTCGAACCCGGAAAAGTCTTCGGCGTCATTCTGAACAAGGCTCATTCCCGCCTTCTCGTGCAGAGCCAGGGTTCACCTTATTCGAACAATTATTTCGAACCCGACGATGCCGACTTCGTCGATCTGCGCAAGGGCCGCATTCGGGTCTGAAGCGCGGCCACCCAAAAATGTGCGTAGGAGACGAGCGTGATGCAACGCGCTGCGGATTTCATCAGCATCGTGATGCCTGCGCTGAACGAAGAGCGCCACATTGAAGCGGCCATCGCGAGTATCCGCCCGGACGGCGCGCCGTTCGACTACGAGATTCTCGTTCTCGACGGTGGCAGTACGGATGATACGGCCTCCATCGTCAATCGTCTGGCAGCAAACGACCCGCGCATTCGTCTCGTCCAGAACGCCAAGCGCACGCAAGCCGCAGCGGTCAATCTTTCGGCCAGGATTGCAGATCCGCGCTCGCACGTTCTCCTCCGCGCGGATTGTCATGCGCATTACCCACCAGGTTTTGCGCAGATTTGCCTGGATGCTTTTCGCACGCGGGGCTGCGCATCCGTGGTCGTGCCGATGCTCACCCTTGGCAAGAGCTGCATGCAGACGGCTATCGCAGTCGCACAGAACAGCCGCCTCGGCAACGGCGGCTCTTCACATCGCATCGCGGGAACATCAGGCTACGTCGATCATGGTCACCACGCGCTGTTCGACCGCGATATCTATCTGGCTGTCGGTGGTTATGACGAAGACATGCCCGCCAACGAAGACGCAGAACTCGACCGCCGCCTGACAGAATCCGGGCACCGCATCTGGCTCTGCGGCGATGCGACCATCGAATATTTTCCGCGCGCCGATCTCGCGTCGCTGGCGCGGCAATATTTCGCCTATGGCTGGGGGCGTGCAAGCACGTCACTGCGCCATCGCATGCCGCCCAAACTGCGGCAGATGATGCCGGTCGCGGCCTTCGCCGGATGCGTCCTTTCGCTGATGCTCGCATTCATCGACGGGCGCTTCGCGCTTCTGGCCGCGGCTTACGTGCTGCTCTGCATCGGCTGGGGGGGTGCACTGGCCGTGCGCGCACGGCAGGCATGCCCGCTGCTGGCCGGCCCGGCGGCCATCACCATGCACATGTCCTGGGCGATCGGTTTTCTCAGTCGCTTGCTTCGCGGCGCTGGCAAACAAGTTCAGCGCGCGTCGGGGCCGAGCGGAATCTGCAACACCTGATAATTGCCGAGCGCGATTCCCTGCAGTTCGGTGGACGACAGTGCCGGGCCGAGGCTCAGGAGCACACCATCCACATCGCCACGCGCAAGCCCCTGCAGGCCCGGCGTCCAGGCAAGATCGACAGGTTTCAGCGTAACGCCGGCCTGCCGCTGAACGAGATCTCGCAGCTGATCGGGCCCCTCGCCTGCTGAACCAACGGCAATTCGCCGTCCGTCCAGATCCTGCGGACGACGGACGTCGGGGCGCACGAGCATAACCAGCGTGCGTCCGACTGAGGGCGCGATGGACGTTGGGGGAACGCTCGCGACCTGTGGCTGGACGACGGGCGCCGATACGATCGCGGGGTCCGCAACTTGTGCGGGAGGCGTCTCGCTATCTGCGTCCTGCGAACCCCATGGACGCGGTGGCGGCATCGGCCCCACACGCGGCCAGCGACGCACGACAACCGGCGGACGGCGCACGGACTGCGGATTCGCACGCGCCCGCGCGTCAGGCGTCGATGCGCGCGTGCGCCCGGTCGTCAAATCATCTGTTTCAGGTGGATCGAAGCTCGGAAGGGGCAATGTTTCCACGGCTCCCGGCTGATCCGTCACCTGCGCGACCACAGCTCGCGGCTCCGCAAAGGCCGCAACGCTGACCAAAGATCCAACGCCCGCAAGTCCCCAAGCGGCGAAGCGAAATACGGTTGAAAGCTTCACGGGCTCTTAAGCCTCCCAACAAATAAGTGTGGCTACGCCGAGGCTGCCTCCGTTTTGTGATAAACTCACGTTACAGCATCCGTTACAATCGTCTATCGTAGACGTACAAGCCTATAAGTATGAGGTAATTGTGATGGTCGCTGGCGACAACCTGCGCCGCTTGAAACTGACTGGCCTGCTCGCAGGTCTCGCTTTTCTGGTTGCTTCGCCGGCGCTCGCCGATCCCTATCGCCTTGCCTCGGGCGATGTGGTGCAGTTGACCGTCGTCGGCTTCCCCGATTTGAAGCAGCGCACGCCCATCAACGTTGATGGGGAGGTCATGTTGCCCCTCGTCGGTGCTGTAAAAGCTGCTGGACAGACGGTGACCGAGCTGTCCAACGCCGTTAAAGCGCGTTTCGCGAACAAGGTGATGCAGCAACGCGGACTAGACGGCCGTGCCGTGTCCATCGTGGTCGCGCCCGACGAAGTCACGATCGACATAGCCGAATATCGCCCGATCTATCTGCGCGGCGACGTCTCCAAGCCCGGCGAGCAGCCCTTTCGTCCAGGCATGACCATTCGCCAGGCCGTCGCTGTCGCTGGCGGATACGATGTTGTTCGTTTCCGCACTGGCAATCCGGTGATCGAATCGACGCAGTTACGTGGCGAAGCTCAGAGCCTATGGAGCGAGGTGCTGCGTTACGACGCGATCATCTGGCGTCTGCGCGCCGAAATGGGTCAGGATTCAGCGCCCGACAAGAGTGCCTACGCCAAGTCTCCGCTGAATCCGGATATGGTCGATCTCACATTCAAGACCGAAGCCGACCAGCTGGCGACGCGTCGTGCGGAGCGTGACCGCGAAATGAATTATTACAAAGCCGTCATCACCCAGAGTGACAAGCGCATCGTCCTTCTCAGCGAACAGGAGAAG
Source organism: Hyphomicrobiales bacterium (assembly GCA_028290085.1). GTDB lineage: Bacteria > Pseudomonadota > Alphaproteobacteria > Rhizobiales > Beijerinckiaceae > Terripilifer. The sequence goes on along the minus strand of JAQGKN010000486.1, from coordinate 1,573 downwards.
AACGAGGAGGAAGGCAGCAAGCAGGATGCAGACGATTTCGACCGCGTAACCAAGCTTTTCGAGAAGGGCAACACCTCGATCACCCGTTTTTCTGATTCCCGAAGGGCGATGTTGCTTTCGGCAACACGCATCCTGCAAACCAGCGCAGCCGTGGCGCAGGTCGAGCGCGAGCGCGAAGAACTGAAAAAGCAACTGGCTGACGTGGACGACAAGCGCCGCATCGTCGCACTCTCTGAGATGCAAGAGACACAAGGCAAGCTGCAACAAGCCAAGGCCAAGCTGAACTCGACGCAGGAGCAATTGCTCTATTCGACCAAAATGCGCGCGCAACTGGGTAGCAGTACCGACAAGCAGGTCGAGCTGGTCATCGTCCGCCAGTCGAACAAAGGCCGCGAGCGGCTGGTCGCCCAGGAGGACACGGAGCTATGGCCTGGCGATGCCATAGAAGTGGCGATGGACACGAGCCAATTGCTCTCCTTTCCCAACTGATCTGTCCGACCTCAAGGCCGCCGAACGCTTGACATTCGGCGGCCCAGCATCACAAGAGGCGCCAGAAGCCGCATCCGCCGCGGCATAAATGCTTGCGCCCGGCTGGACGATTTGCGGTATCGCCTCGAATATATGCTCTTTCGCCTCATCGCCGGCCTGGCAGGTCTCCTGCCGCTGGAGACGGCATCGGCGGTCAGTGGCGCCGCGTGGCGGCTGCTCGCACCGCTGCTCAAGCGACATCGCCGCGCCATGACTCATCTGGCGCTGGCATTCCCTCAATCGAGCGAAGCAGAGCTTGAAATCATTGCCCGCGACATGTGGGAGACGCTGGGGCGTGTCTTTGCTGAATCGTTTCACCTCGACGAACTCGCGGCCTCTGACCGCATCACCATCGAGAACGAGGTCGAGTTGCGCGCCATGCTGGCGGACACGAATGGCTTCGTGGCCTGTGCGGCCCACCAGGGCAATTGGGAAATCGCCGTCGTCGGTCTTGCCCGCATGGGCTACCGCACGGCCGGCATTTACCAACGCATCAAGAACCCTTACGTCGACGAGATGGCGCGGCGCGTGCGGGCACCCCTTTATCCCGGCGGCCTTTATCCCAAACAACCGGCCACGGCGCTGACAGTTCTTCGCTACGTAAAATCGGGCGGCGTGCTTTCCATCATGGCCGATCTTCGCGAGACTCGTGGCGTGAAGGTGCCGTTCTTTGGGCGCCCCGCCCCCTCGACGCCCTTCCCCGCATTGATCGCCGTCACGCAGAACAAGCCCTTGTTCGCCGCGCAGGTCATCCGCGATCCGGGTGTGCGCTTCCGCATTTCCATGCGCCCCGTGGAGGTGCCCCGTACGGGCGACCGCGACGCAGACATCGCAGCCGCAACAGCAAATCTGCAGGCCATGTTCGAAGCCTCTATCCGCCGTCATCCAGAACAATGGATGTGGGGCCATAAGCGCTGGGGCTGACGGCAGACGCCGCCATGCTAGACTTATCCAAGCCTCACTTCACCAAAGCCTCTCTTCACGGGATAAGCCCAAGTGCGCATTTCGACCTGGAACGTCAATTCAGTCCGCCAACGGCTCGAGC
>JAQGKN010000403.1 GCA_028290085.1 Hyphomicrobiales bacterium | reverse complement strand
TGGGCGGCGATGCGGCCGAAATCGAAGGGCGGCAAGGTCTCGGCGATCCAGTCGCCGACCTGTGCGGCGGGATTGCGCTTGCGGGCATCGATCAGCAGGATCTGCGTAGCATCATTGTCGATCTGGTCGACGACCAGCATCAGGCGCGAGGTGCGCACTTCGCCGGTGCGCGGATTGATCTCGACGCGGATTTCCGTCTCCTGGCCGTAGCGCGAACGGGCCGCCTTCTGCAGCGCGTCCTCCATCGAGTTCAGAACGATCTCACGCGAAATCGACTTCTCACGCGCGACCGCGTCCGCGATCTGCAACAGCTCGAGCCTGTTGGCGCTAATGGCCATGGGTTTGCCTCCTCGACTGAAAAAATCTGTGCGGACCGAGATGGTCCGGGTCATCGTGTCTCGATCGCGGCCGGATCATGAACGACCCGAGCGCGAAGAATTCGTGTCAGCCCTTGGGCCGTGGAACCGGCTTCGAGGGTCCCGCGCGGCGGGGACCCGATCCTGCGGGTTTTATGGGCTTTGCCTTGGCGAAGCGGCCGGGGCCGCGACGGACGGGCTCCTCTTCGTCGCGATCGGGACGCGGCACCGCCTCGTCGAGCGCGGCCTTGCCGGCGCGCAGCGAATCCCGGATCAGCGCTTCGGTCAGGACGAGGCGGGCCTCGCCAATATCGGAAACCGGCAGGCGCACGTCGGAGGGCTCATCGGCGCGCGCATCGGTGCGACGCAGGAGAAGCACGGCGTCACGGCCTTCGCCCTCAATGCCACCGATCCAGCCGCGAAAACGCTTGCGCCCTTCAAGGCCAATGCTCAGCTCGATGCGAGCCTCATGTCCGAAGGCGCGTCTGAAGTCTGACAGACGGACCAGCGGACGGTCGATGCCCGGTGAGGAAATTTCCAGGCGATAGGCTTGTCCCAGCGGATCTTCGAGATCGAGGACCGGCGAGAGTGCCAGGCTGATCGCTTCGCAGCCATCGACGTTCATGGTGCCGTCTGCCAATTCGGCCATGATCTGAAGCGTCATGCCTTGCGCTGACGACGTCTTGACACGCACCAGACGAAACCCGAGGTCGTGCAGGACGGGGGCGGCGATGGTCGCCACGCGCGCCGCCACGCCCGTCTCGGCGATGAGACGCGGCTCGTCGAGCAGATCCGGTCCGGCATCCGGGGCCGATACGCTCTTGTCCTGCTCCAAACTCTGGCTCCTGATTAACGCTGCTCTTCCATGGCTCAGGCCGGGAAGGCAGGCGGATCAAACAAAAAAGAGCGGGTCCCGGGAGGGCCCCACTCTCAACAATCGATCACCGACGATGACCGCACTGAGAAGATTGATTTGAGCTCTTATATACGAGCCGGCGCTCCCCCGCAAGCGGCGGTTCGGCGCGCCTGCGTTGCCTCCAGAGCGGATGGACAGGCGGGTCCGGGGCATCCTATTGCCTTAGCCTCGAACCTTCTTTCGCCTGCCGGACGCCTTCATGCACATCAAGCCCGATACGCTGGCCATGACGGTCATGCTCGCCTTCATGACTGCGCTCGGGCCGCTGGCGACCGATCTTTATCTGCCCTCGCTGCCCCATATCGGCGTCGACCTGCATGCCAGCACGGCGGCGGTGCAACTGACGCTGTCAGCCTATCTCATTGGCTTCTCGGCGGGCCAGATTATTTATGGCCCTGTCTCCGATGCGCGCGGTCGAAAGCCAGTGCTGCTGGCTGCCTTCGGGATTTTCCTGGCTGCGACATTGGCCTGCGCCCCAGCGACTTCCGTCGAGATGCTCATCGCGGCCCGCGTGCTGCAGGCCTTCGGTGGAGCCGGTCCAATCATTCTTGCGCGGACGATCGTACGCGATCTTCACGACGGGCCGCGCGCTGGACGCGAATTGTCCATGATGGGCAGCATCATGGGCGTGACACCAGTTATCGCCCCCATTTTCGGTGGTTTCTTGCAAGTCGCGTTCGGATGGCGCGCGAGTTTCATCGCCATGGCTGTGGGCGCGCTGATCCTCTTCGTGCTGGCAGCGCTGCTGGTGCCCGAGACGATCCGCATGCGCCAGCACGACGGACTCTCACTGCGCACGATCTTGCGCAGCTATGCAATCGTGTTGCAGCACAGGAATTTTCTCATCTATGTCGGTTTGCTCGCGCTGAGTTATTCGGGCCTCTTCGCGTTCATCTCCGCGTCGTCCTTTGTCATGCAAGGCGTCTACGGCTTGAACGAAATCGCCTTCGGCCTGTCCTTCGCGAGTTGCTCCATCAGCTTCGTCGCGGGTACATTGATCGGCACGCGCATCGTGTCGCGGCGCGGTTTCGACCGCACGATTGCTGTCGGCGTCGCGCTGCTGGTAATCGGCGGCCTCGGCCAACTGGCGGGAGTGATCTTTTTCCCGACACGCCTTCTCGCGCTGGTGCTTCCGGAAATGTTCTACTTTACCGGAATCGGTCTCGTGCTTCCGCAAGCCATGGCCGCAGCCATGTCGCCATTTCCTGACCGCGCGGGTGCCGCATCTTCGCTGGCTGGCTTCACGCAGATGGTTTTTGCCTCGATCACCGGCGCGGTCGTTGGCGGATTTGTCGGCGGCAGTGCGCTGCCGCTGGTCGTCGCCTCGGCTGCGTCGGGTGTCTGCGCCTTCGTGCTATTCCACACGACGAAACGCCTGCGTACCAGGCCTCTCTAGAAAATCATGCGAGTGCGTCGACGGCACTCAGCAGGTTTGCAATATCCTCCTCCCGTGACAGCCGGTGATCGCCGTCCTTGATGAGAGACAGCGTCACGCAATCGCCCGCGAGATGCTCGACGAGCGTCATGGCATGCGCCCATGGGACATCGGGATCATTCATGCCCTGTAGGATGTGCACCGGCGCGTGAGCATCGATGGTTCCACCGAAAAGAAGATTGCGGCGGCCGTCCTCGATCAACGCGCGGGTGACGGGATACGGCTCGGGCGCATAAGCGCTTTCGCGCATCCAGACGCCCTTCGTCGCGATTTCCTGATGAATATCGGGGGTCATGCGCGCCCACATCAGGCTCTCCGTGAAGTCGACGGCCGGGGCGATGAGCACAAGCCCGGCGAGGCGGCGCGATGCCTCCTCCGCCCCCATGGCGCGGGCGACGAGAAGCGCGATCCAGCCGCCCATCGAGGAGCCGACAAGAATCTGGGGGCCCTCGGTCTGCTGGCGGATCAAGGCGAGGCTTTCCTCAAGCCAGAGAGAGATAGTGCCTTCCTCGAAACGGCCGCCGGATTCACCATGTCCCGAATAATCGAAGCGCAGGCAGGCGCGGCCCTGCGTGGCGGCGAGCGCATCGAGGCGCTGCGCCTTCGTCGACTGCATGTCGGACTTGAAGCCACCCAGCCACACGATGCCCGGGCGCCCGGCGCCTTCGGCACGGGCGGGACGCCGCCGGAAAGCGATCTCGCGCGTGCCGACCGAGACGAATTCCGGGGGAAGGATGGCGGAAGCTGCGGGGACGGGGTCGTCTGCCATTTGCTGTCGCGTCTCGCTCGTGAGTATCGTGGAATTTGATTCGCCCGCCGGTACCATGGGGGCCGGCGATCTCTTACAACGGGCGAAGGTGCGATGCGACAGGTCTCGATGGGTGCTTTCAGGACAGGCGGGGGATCCGCGCTTGCCGGGAAAACCATTCTCCAGATCATTCCCCACCTTAACGCCGGTGGTGCCGAACGGACGACGATCGATATCGCCGCAGCGCTCGCTGATGCGGGAGCGCACGCTCTGGTGGCCAGCGAAGGCGGGCGTCTCGTCAGCGAATTGCAGGCGAAGGGTGGCGTCTGGATTCCGTTTCCCGCCGCGACCAAGAACCCGCTCGCCATGGCGTTCAACACGGCGCGACTGGCCAAGATCATCCGCAGCGAGGGGGTCGATCTCGTCCATGCCCGCTCCCGCGCGCCGGCCTGGGTAGCGCTGGGGGCGACCCGGCGCACGAAGACGCCCTTCGTGACGACCTATCACGGCAGCTATGCCGGTCAGTCGACCCTGAAAATTCTCTACAATTCCGTCATGGCGCGCGGCGAAGCCGTGATTGCCAATTCCGCCTATACGGCGGGACTGAT
>JAQGKN010000401.1 GCA_028290085.1 Hyphomicrobiales bacterium | reverse complement strand
GAGCTTCATGTCGAAGCTCTTGTCGGCGAGCAGGGCCGCGAAACTCACGCCCGTGCCACCAGCCTTGGGCCGGATCTCGCCGTCGATGGCGTCGAGATCGCTCGCCGGAACCCCGAGCTTTTCGGCGCCCATACGGATCAGCGCCTGGCGTGCTGTGGCCGCCGCCTGACGCAACTGCATGCCGCCCTTGGCGATGCCGTTGGAGCCCGATGTCGGCGCCTGGTCGGGCGTCGTATCCGTATCGCCTTCAATCAGGCGTATGCGGGAGATGGGAAGACCGAGTTCTTCCGCAGCGATCTGGGGGAAGGCGGCGCGAAGCCCCGTGCCGAGATCGACCTTGCCGGAATAGACGGTGACGGTACCGTCGGCGTGAACCGCGAGATAGGCGTCGACCTGCGTGGGGTCGACCGTCTTGCTGGCGGCCTTTGCAGGAGTCCCGGCTGTCTGCGCACGCAGCGGCGGCGCGAAGGACAGCGCGACGACGAGTGCGCCGCCTTTCAGAATGTCACGACGTGATGCGATGGCGTTCATCCGCGTGCCCTCCCGGAAGCGCGCAACACGGCGCCTATAATGCGATCATGCGTGCCGCAGCGACAGAGGTTGGTCGCGAGCGCGTCCTTGATCTCCGTGACGCTGGGGCTCGGCGTGTGGGCAAGGAGAGCCGCGCTCGCCATCACCATGCCGTTCGTGCAATAGCCGCATTGCGCGGCCTGTTCCTCGATGAAGGCAGCCTGCACCTTGTGCGGCGCCTCCACGGTGCCGAGCCCTTCGATGGTCGTAATCTTCTGTCCCGCGAGCGCAGAGGCCGGCATCTGGCAAGAGCGAACCGCTTCGCCGTCGATGATGACGGTGCAGGCGCCGCATTGGCCGAGGCCGCAGCCGAATTTCGGCCCCTTCAGGCCGAGCTCGTTGCGCAACAGATAGAGCAAGGGCTTTTCGGGATCGCGAACGTTGAGCGTCCGTGCGCTCCCGTTCACCGTGAAATTGATGGCGGCCATGCGGGTCCCTCCACTTCGGGGCGCCCTCATTTTGCGGGGCGAGCGGGGGTGAGTATGCACGATCGAAAAGCTGCTGCCATCGGGAAATGCGGCGGCGCTCGCGCGATTGTGTTAGGGACGGGAAGCTTCTGACAATTTGCGAGAGATACCAGCTTGATCCCGTGGACCCACCTAGATACGGCTCAGATTCCCGGCGGCGGCGGAGAGCTTCGTCTCAAGCAACGCGGCTCGGAATTCTCCATCTTGCTCGGCCAGAACGAGTTGATGAACAGCCGTCTGAGCGGCTCTGAACAGGCGCTGGCGACACTCTCCTGCGCGAAGATTCGAGACCGCAAGCAGCCCCGCATTCTCATCGGCGGCCTCGGCATGGGGTTTACATTGCGCGCAGCGCTGGCTGAGCTTCCGCCCGACGCACAGGTCGTCGTAGTCGAACTGGTGCCCGCCGTCGTGGCCTGGGCACGCGGGCCGATGGCCGAGGTCTTCGGCACCAGCCTGAACGACCCCCGCGTGACCATCCGCGAGGACGAGGTCGGCAAGTTGATCCGCGCCGGAAATGCGGCCTATGACGCGATCCTGCTCGACGTCGACAATGGCCCGGAGGGGCTGACGCGCAACGGCAACAACGCGCTCTATGACAGTACGGGTCTCGCTCTGGCCCGCGCGGCGCTGAGGCCGGGCGGCGTGCTGGCTGTGTGGGCGTCGGGGCCTGCCAGCAAATTCACGCAGCGTCTGCGCAAGACAGATTTCGTGGTCGAGGAGCTGTCTGTCCCAGCCCGCGCAAATGGGCGCGGCGCGAAACACGTCATCTGGCTGGCGACAAGGCCGGGCTCGTAAGCCTCAGGCCACAGCCATAGCGGCCCCGAGCTTTTCGCGGATACCCGCGACCATCTCGTAGGAGCGCAGCCGCGCCGGGTGATCGTAGATGGCAGCAGCGACGATCAACTCGTCCGCGCCGGTCTTCTCCAGAAAAGCCTGCAGCTGCGGAGCGAGCTTGTCTGGCGTGCCGACGAAAGAGCAGGCCAGCATGCTTGACGCCTGCGCCTTTTCGGCAGGGCTCCAGACCGTCTCGATATCGTCGATAGGCGGCGGCAGCAGGCCGCGCGTGCCGCGCACCATCCGCGCAAAGCTCTGCTGGGCCGAGGTGAAGAGCCGCTTTGCCTCCGCGTCCGTTTCCGCCGCGATCACATTGGCCGCGACCATCGCATAGGGCTTGTCGAGCTGTGCGGAGGGTTGGAAATGCGCGCGATAGACCCGCAAGGCATCGTGCAGGGATGCAGGCGCGAAATGCGAGGCGAAGGCATAGGGCAGGCCGAGCATGCCGGCGAGCTGCGCGCCAAAGGTGCTGGAGCCGAGAATCCAGAGCGGGATCTCGAGCCCGGTTCCGGGCACGGCATGGATCGTTTGTCCGGGCTGCGACGGGCCGAGCAACGCGCGCAATTCCATCACGTCCTGCGGAAAATTCTCGGCGCTCTCATAGCTGCGGCGCAAGGCACGCAACGTGCGCTGGTCGGTGCCGGGCGCACGCCCCAGGCCCAGATCGATGCGGCCGGGATAGAGCGTCTCCAACGTGCCGAATTGCTCCGCGATGACAAGCGGCGAATGGTTGGGCAGCATGATGCCGCCAGCGCCCACACGAATGGTGCTTGTGCCTTCCGCGACATAGCCGATGGCGACCGACGTCGCGGCACTTGCGATGCCCACCATATTGTGGTGTTCGGCTAGCCAGAACCGGTTGTAGCCGAGCGCTTCTGCGTGGCGGGCGAGATCGCGCGAGCGATGCAGGGCGTCGCGCGGCGTGCCGCCTTCGGGCACGAAGGCCAGATCGAGAATCGAGAACGGGATCATGCGGAAGGCTCCGGCGCGTGCGGTGCAATGTCGAGCGCTTTAGATTAGCGTGTTTGCCCGATTTACAAGGCGAACGCAGCCTTTGTCGCAGGCTTGGATACTCAGGAAAGTCACGACGTCCAGTTCCCGCTTGATGCCGACATCATAAGCGCTTTTGATGATGAGCCCATCGCGCCGGTGCGCGACGAACAGGCCTCCCTATGCCGTCAAACAACACCGTCACCATTTGCCGGGCAGAGCTGGCAAAGCTCCTCACCGGCTTAGGTCTCGACCCGGTATTGAGCGAACGCGCCGAGTTTTCGGGCGACGACCAGGTCTTCCCCACGGGGTTTCGTGTGGGCGCGGCAGCTGGCATCGCGCTTGCTGCGGCCCATCTCGCGGCATTTGGCCAACGCCTTCGCATCGATCTCGATCTGGCCGCCCTCACGACGCAGGGCTACCGCCGCGTCCAGCTCGACGACGCGTCTGTAGCGGCGCCCCGTGATGCTCTGACCGGTTTCTACACCACGCAGGACGGACGCTCGATCTTCCTGCATGTGAATTTCGCGCATCACCGCACCAGGTTGCTTGCTCTTCTCGGGGCTGACCCGACACGCGACTCGATTGCGAGCCGCGCACGTGAATGGGACTCCGGCGTGCTCGAAGACGCTCTCGCCGAGGCGGGAGCCATCGGCGCGGTGGCGCGCACTCTGTCGGAGTGGGCCGCGAGCCCGCAGGGCAGAGCGCTCGCTGGGTTGTCTCCAATCGAAGTCATCAAGATCGGCGAAGGACCGGTCGAGGCACTGAGCGATGCCGTCCCCCTCCGTGTAATAGATTTCACGCGGGTTCTGGCAGGGCCCACCTGCGGCAAGACGCTGGCCGAACTCGGCGCGCGGGTGACGCGCATCGACAACCCGCTGTACCCGGATTTGCTTTCCTACCAGCTCGACGCCAATCGCAACAAAGAGCAGGTGACGCTGGATCTGCGGGAGCGCAAGGCCCGCGACAAACTTGAAGGTATGATCGGGGCGTCCGATGTCTTCCTGCAGGCCTACCGGCCCGGCGTTGTCGCGGCCTTCGGGCTGGACGAGACCACGCTCGCCCGTGCGCGTCCGGGCATCGTCTGCGCCACGCTCTCCGCCTACGGGCATGTCGGCCCATGGGCGGGACGGCGCGGCTTCGATTCCGTTCTTCAGGCATCAGCCGGTCTCGCCATGCAGCAAGACGAGGGCGCCCCCAAGCTTCTGCCGGTTTCACCCATCGATTACATGTCCGGTTATCTGCTGGCTTTTGGCGTCAACGTCGCGCTGGGCCGCCGCGCGCGGGAGGGTGGCAGCTATCTCGTCCGGACCTCGCTCGCGCAGGCCGCGAACTGGTTGGTCAAGCTCGGGCTGAACGATACGCCCGGCGACGGCGACATCGAAAGCCTCGTTGCCCGGCATTCCATGGTGAGCCCGGGTCCTTTAGGGTCGGTGACACATCTCCGTTCGCCGATCACCCGCATCGGCTCGCAAAATCCCACAGGACGCATGTCATGACGCAGAGCTGGATTCCCGCAACCTTCTATCGCGGAGGCACAAGCAAGGGCGTGTTCTTCCACGCGCGCCATCTGCCGAAGACGCGCGTGGAGATCGACCCCATTTTGCTCGCGGTCATCGGCACGCCCGACCCCTACGGCCGTCAGCTGAATGGCATGGGCGGCGGCATTTCCTCGCTGTCCAAGGCGGTTATCATCGGGCCGCCGACCCATCCCGACGCGGATGTGGACTACACCTTCATCCAGCTGGCGGTGGACCGCCCCATGACTGACTGGTCCGGCAATTGCGGCAATCTCTCGTCCGTCGTCGGCCCCTATGCTGTCGACGAGGGCCTGGTCAAGGTGGCTGACGGAGACGCGACGGTGCGCTTTCACCAGACGAACACGAAGAAGATCATCCATGCCCGTTTCCGCGTCGAAGGCGGCAAGGCGGTCGTCGAGGGCGATTTGGAAATCGGCGGCGTCGCGGGTTCGGGCGCGCCCGTGCGGCTTGATTTCGTCAATCCCGGCGGAGCCACAACCGGCAAGCTGCTGCCGACCGGCAATGTCGTCGACAAGGTCACGCTGGACGACGGCCGAAGCTTCGACATGTCACTGGTCGATGCGAGCCATCCGACCGTCTTCCTGCGCGCCTCCGACGTCGGGCTGACGGGCACGGAATCTCCCGACGCCATCGAGGCCGATGGAGACCTGATGAGCCTTCTCGACAGGCTGCGCCGCCGCGCCGGCGTCATGATGGGGCTGGGCGAAACACCCGAGCAGGTGACGCTGATGAGCCCGCGCATCGCCATGGTCGCGGAGGCGAAACCGTTCATGGGCATCGACCGCGTGATGAACGACGCCAATTTCGACATTGCGACACGCATGCTTTCAATGGAGCGCGCACACCGCGCCGTGCCGCTGGCGAGTTCTCTCTGTCTCGCAGTGGCCTGCCGGATCGAGGGCACATTGCCCAACCTCTTGTCCCGGCCCCTCGCCGTGGGCAGTCCCATTCGCCTCGGCAACCCCTCGGGCATCCTGTCGCTCGGTGCCGACGTGCGCCATGACGGCGGCTGGATCGCCGACAGTGCGGGCGTCTATCGCACGTCGCGCCGCCTGATGCAGGGTGAAGTCGCGGTGCCCACGCGCTTGCTGCAGGTATAAGGGAGACGCCATGTCGGCGCGCATCGATAAATCGTGGCTGGTTTTTGCGAGCATCGAGAACAGCGAGGCAAATCGCTGTGTCGATCTGTTTCGTCGTCCCGACGGCAGTTTTGGCTTCGAGGTGTTTCGCCGCGATCCCGAGGATCGCGGCGTGTGGAACTCCGGTTCAATATTATTCTGGCGTTGCGTTCCCCACGAAACAGGCGGCGCTCGCGGAGGCCGAAACTGTTGTCGTCTGGCTCACGGAGCGGATCAAGCCCGCGCAGCGCGGGCCTCTCGAAGGGTGAGACGCGGGCGTACCCTTCGGCTCTGCAGCCACATTATCCCTCCGGGAGAAAGATTTCGCGCCTCCTAGAAGCGCCGGTGCCGTCATTGCGAGGAGCGAAGTGACGAAGCAATGCAGAAGTCGCGAGACCGCTCTGGATTGCTTCGCTCCGCTCGCAAAGACGGCAACGGAGTTTTGTGCCCGGACTCTCTCTAAGCGTTAGCGCGTCGCGCCACCCAGGCACCCCAGAACAGGCTTGAGAAAAAGCGCTGCGGAGCCTCGAACCCGGCTTGCGCCAGAAGCTCGAACACCGCCTCTTCAGACGCGGGCGGATCGGCGCCTTGCAAGATCTTGCCGAGCTTCGCCTTCACCTCGTCTTCGCTGGCGCCCTGCATCCGCCAGCGCGTGCCCCATGCCGCAAGCAGGAGCGGGCGGCTCGCATAGGCGAAACAATTGCCCGCAAGGATCAGTGGAGCGCCGGGTTTCATCCGCGCCGCCATAGCGCGCAGAATGGCGAGCTTCGCCTCGTCGCCAGGAAGATGATGCAAGACGCCAATCAATGTGGCCGCGTCGAAAGTGGTCCCCAACGGGAGGGCGTCGACAGTGCCGAGAACGATTTCCGTCCGGTCAATGAGGCCGCTCTCCCGCAGGCGAGCCTCGGCGATTTCCATCATCGGCTGTGACGGATCAACCGCCGTAAATCGCCAGTGCGGTTCGAGCGCACCACCAACAACGATCTCGCGCGCACCACCGCCAGCACCAGCCACAAGCACATGCGCGGCACTTCCGCTGCCCAGCGCCGCGGACAAAATGCAGGCGGCGAGGTCGTGACAGGCATCATAGCCCGCGAGCGCGATCCGGCTCTGCGTCTCGTATTCATTGGCCCGCGCGGGATCGAATTTCCGCGCCGAGTCTTCACTGGCTGTCGTCACGGCAGATGTCCTCTCCTGCTCAAAATCGGGAAAGCTTGTTGCGCCTCTACACAAGGCCCAGCAAGCGAAGCCTTAAAATTTTGCCTTCCACGGCTGGATTTTCGCGTCATCGAAATGTCATCCTGTCGCGCGTGCTGACAATCAATAAGAGGAACGGCGCATGGCTGGGGGAAACTACGACTATGTCATCGTGGGCGCGGGATCAGCTGGGTGCGTGCTGGCCGATCGCCTGAGCGCAGACGGCGCGGCACGCGTGCTGGTGATGGAGGCGGGCGGTCGCGACTGGGATCCGCTGATCCACATTCCGCTCGGCCTCGGCAAGATGCACCACCATCGCCTGCACGATTGGGGTTACGAAACCGAGCCGGACGCGGCGCTGAACGGGCGCACCATCGAGGCGATGCGCGGCAAGGTGCTGGGCGGCTCCCATTCGATCAATGTCATGGCCTATACACGCGGCGACCCAGGCGATTATCAGCGCTGGGCGCGCGAAGGCGCCACCGGCTGGTCCTATGCAGAGGCCTTGCCCTACTTCAAGCGCGGCGAAACCTGGGAAGGCGGCGAGAACGAATGGCGCGGCGGCTCCGGCCCCGTGCATGTGCAATTCGCTCGCTCGCCGGACCCGCTTTTCCCAGCGTGGATGGAAGCCGGCAAGGCAGCAGGATTCAAGCTCACAGACGATTTCAACGGCGGCAGCGGCGAAGGTTTTGGCCGGGTGCAATTCACCATCAAGAACGGGCGCAGGCATTCGGCGGCGCGCGCTTATCTTCACCCGGCCATGAAGCGGCCGAACCTGCGCGTCGAGACCAGGGCCCATGCCACGCGCATCATTTTCGAGGGAACGCGCGCGACAGGTCTCGATTATGTGCGCGGCGGCAAGACCTATCGTGCAACGGCCTCGCGCGAGGTGATCCTCAGTTCGGGCACGTTCAACACGCCGCAATTGCTGATGCTGTCGGGCATCGGCCCGGCCGCGCAACTCGCATCGCACGGCATCGAGCCGCTCGTAGATTTGCCCGTGGGCACCAACCTTCAGGACCATCTGGCGGTGCTGCTGAGCTGGAGCCGTCGTGAGCCCGGATATTTCAGCGGGATGATGCGTGCCGACCGCGTCTCGCTCGCCATGCTGCAGGCCTATTTCTTCGGGACGGGACCGGGCACGGTGCTGCCGACGACGCTATTCGCTTTCATCAAGACGAAGCCCGACCTCGACGTGCCAGACATTGAATTCATGTTCCGCGCCACCCCGCAGAAACCCCATATCTGGATCCCCGGCATCCGGCCGCCGCCGGCCGACGCCATCGCGATCCGGCCGACGCTGCTGCATCCCAAAAGCCGGGGCGCGGTCACGCTCGCCTCCGCCGATCCCTTCGCAGCACCGCGCATCGCCTATGACTTCCTGACTGCGCCAGAGGATCTGCCCGTCCTGCTCGAAGGCACTCGCCGTGCGCTCGATGTGGCGCGGCAGGCGCCGCTCGATCCCTATCGCGGCGCACCACTCGGCCCCCTGAAATCCGATACGGACGCGGATCTCGAAGCGTGGATCCGCAAGACTGCGATCACCGCGCATCACCCCTGCGGCACCTGCGCCATCGGCTCGGTGGTTGACCCTGAGTTGCGCGTCCTCGGCACGCAGGGGCTGCGCGTCGTCGACGCCTCGGTCATGCCGACCATTGTCTCCGCGCATATCAACGCCGCCGTCCTGATGATCGCGGAGAAAGGCTCTGACCTCATCAGGGGTGTCCCGCTTCTGCCGCCAGCGCGGTTCGATTGACACGAGGGGCCCCGGCTGTATCCTCCCTCTAAGATCTCGCGCTGACGAGACGCAAATCTGATTGAACGGGGAGGATACGCATGACGGCAACAGCCGGATTGAATAACGCGTCGCGTGTCGGCTCCATTCCGCTGAGCCCTGCTTTGGGAGCCGAGATCACGGGCGTAGACCTGCGCCATCCGCTCGACGAAGACGCCATGCGCGCCGTCAAGCAGATCTGGAACGACGGGCTCGTGATCCTCCTGCGCGGGCAGGACATCGGCGAAGACGATCAGGTGCGCTTCGCGCAATATTTCGGACCGCTGAACCAGAGCAAGAAACAGCGCGCGCATCACAACGCCGCCAATCCGGCCGTGATGTGGATCTCCAACATCCGCGAAAACGGCAAGCTTGTCGGCGCCTTGCCGGACGGCGAGATGAACTTTCACACCGACCAGTCGCATCAGGAGACGCCCTGTTCAGGCACGATGCTCCATGCGCTGGAGGTGCCGAGCGTGGGCGGCAACACGCTCTTCGCCAATTGCTACACGGCCTATGAAACGCTGCCCGACGACATCAAGGCGAAGCCCGAGGGCAAGTTGGCCACACACGGCTACGACTACGACAATGCGAGCACACAGCGCGGCACCGTGCTACGCGAGGGCGTGCCCCATGCGACCCATCCCGTCGTTCGCACGCACCCGGAAACAGGGCGCAAGTCGCTTTACGTCAACCGGCTCATGACGCTGCGCATCGAAGGCATGGACCCCGCCGAAAGCGAAGACTTGCTGAATGACCTCTTCGATCATTCCGAGCGTCCGGAGTTCGTCTACGAACACGTCTGGAAGCCGCATGACCTGCTCTTGTGGGACAATCGCTGCACGCTGCACGCCCGCACGGATTTCAGCGCTGCGGAGCGCCGCTTGATGCGCCGCGTGACCATTCTCGGCGAACGTCCCTTCTAGAAAAAGCGACACGAGCGACTGCGAAAACGCGGCGCTGTAAATACCATGACGGGGAGGGGTCGCATGCCGATTTCGCTGAGACGGACCTTGCTATTGGGAGTTGCCGCCGCTTTCGCGCTGTCGGCGCCGGCACGAGCGGACGATGTCGCCGATTTCTATCGCGGCAAGAACCTCGATCTCTACATCGGCTACAGCGTCGGCGGGGGCTACGACATCTATGCGCGCCTGCTGGCGCGATATCTCGGCCGCCACATGCCGGGCAATCCGACCGTCGTGCCGCGCAACATGGAGGGCGCTGGAAGCCTGCGCCTCACCAATTGGCTCTATACGGCGGCAGCGCGCGATGGCTCGGTGATCGCGACCATCAGCCGTGGTGTGCCCTTCGACCCCATCATGGAGCGCCCAGGGTCGCAATTCGAGGCCACGAAATTTTCGTGGGTCGGCAGTGCCAATGATGAAGTCAGCATCTGCGTCACGTGGCACACCACCGGTGTCACCGACATGGACGGACTTCGCAAGAAGGAGATCGCGGTCGGCGCGGCAGGCGCAGGCTCAGACGACGACCCGTTTCCCCGCGTCATCAATTCGGTGCTCGGCACCAAGATGAAGGTCATCAGCGGCTATCCCGGCGGCAACGACGTTGTGCTGGCGATGGAGCGCGGCGAAGTCGGCGGGCGTTGCGGCTGGTCGTGGTCGAGCGTGAAGTCTGCGCATCCCGACTGGGTGCGCGACAAGAAGATCAACATCCTCAGCCAGCTCGGCCTGTCCAAGCACCCGGATCTGCCGAGCGTCCCCTCGATCATGGAATTCGCCAAGACGGACGAGGACGCGCAGATTCTGCGGTTGATCTTCGCGCGTCAGGGGCTGGGCCGACCCTTCGTCGGGCCGCCCGGCATTCCGGCAGAACGTCTGGCGGCTCTGCGCAAGGCCTTTACGGAAACCATGGCGGACCCGGCATTTCTGGCGGACGCTGACAAGGCGAAGCTCGAAATCAATCCGCTGAGCGGTGCGCAAGTTGAAGCGCTGGTGCGGCAGGTCTATGCGGAGACGAAGCCCGAGGTCGCCAAGAAGGCAGCGGCGATGCTGCCATAAGCGGCGCGACGGCAAAAGGAGAGACACCTTGGCGACACAGCCGGACGTGCAGCAGGCCGTAGACCGGCAGGCGCCAAGGTGCCGGATGAATGTGCATGATCTCCTCACATTCGTGACCATCGCGCAGCTTGAAAGCATGTCGCGCGCGGCCGTGCAGTTGAACGTCGCCCAATCGGCGCTCAGCCGCCGCATGCAACGTCTCGAGCAGGACATCGGCCAGAAGTTGCTCGACCGCCACACGCGCGGCGTTCGCCTGACGGAAGCGGGAAAGATCCTGCTGGCACGCGGCCAGCAGATACAGGACGACCTGATTCAGATCGAAACGCAGATGCGTTCGCTCGCGGAGCCGCGCCGGGGCGAATTGCATCTCGCCATGCCGCACGGCGCGCTGCGCCTGTTCGGCTCCGTTCTTGTTGAGCGTTTCACGACGCTCTGCCCAAGCGTGCGGCTGCATCTCTTCGAACGCGAAAGCATCTACAATCGCGAAAGCGCTCTCAGCGGCGTGGTCGATCTGGCGCTGGCCTATGATCCCGTGCCCAGCCCAGAGCTGCGCATGACGCCGCTGCTGACGGAGCGATTGCTGGTCGTGGGCCCCGCCGAGAAGAACGGTGTGGCGGTGCTGTATCCGTGCTCCTACAGCATTCGCGATCTCGCGCGGCTGCCGCTCATCATGCCGGGGCCGCGTCACGGCTACAGGCGGATCGTCGAGCGCATCACGCGCTCCGTCCGCGTCGTGCCCAACATCACGCTGGAAGTGCATGGCTTGTCGGCCATCACGCCGCTGGTGCAGAAGGGCGTCGGCTATGCCGTCTCGACCTTTGCGCATATGCAGACGGCGATCGAGGAAGGCACGCTGGTCGCCGTGCCCATCGAGTCCCCACGCTGCGAAGTCGTGCTCGCCATGCTGGAAAGGCAGGACCGCGCGCCCTCGGAAGCCCGCGCTCTGCTCCGCCGCACCATCGAGGACGTC
>JAQGKN010000395.1 GCA_028290085.1 Hyphomicrobiales bacterium | reverse complement strand
CAGCTTCGGACACGTCGAGCCCGCTCCTCCCTTGGAAGAAGCGGGCTGCTTGACGGTCTTACTCGGCGGCGGAAGCAGCGGCGGAAGCAGCGGCGGCAGCGGCTTCGGCAGCGGCTTCGGCGGCGGCGGCGGTCGCCAGACGCTCCTGGGCCTTCTTCTTCGGCTTGGCCTTCTCGGGGTTGACGCGAGCTTCGCGCTTCAGCGCGCCAACGGAGTCGAGCAGACGCGACACGCGGTCGGTCGGCTGGGCGCCCTTCGTGATCCAATCCTTGGCCTTCTCGACGTCGAGCACGAGGCGAGCCGCGTCATCCTTGGCCTTCAGGGGATCGAACGTGCCGAGACGCTCGATGAAACGGCCGTCGCGCGGCATGCGCGAGTCGGCAACAACGATGCGGTAGAAGGGGCGCTTCTTGGCGCCACCGCGCGACAGACGGATTTTCAGGGACATATTATTTCCTTTCGAGAGTGCGTTTCAGTTTCAGTCGGTATGGTCTTCAACCAATTGCTCGATCGCGGCCCAGGGGTCGTCTCGCATGCCTTCGGATTTGAAGACCTCGACATCGACTGAACCGTCCTCACGCACGTCGATCTCCCAGTATTCACCGGGCACGTGCACGAGGAACGAAAACGCATCGTCGCGATACGCCTTCGTGTCGTAGTAGATATTCGCGGAGTCCAATTGCACCTTGATGCTCTTGAAGACCTCGAACATGTTCACTTTCATTTCCATCGGGATCACTTCTTCTTACCCAATGGGTTGAAACCCGAGAGGCCGGGGAGGCCCGGGAATTTGGCGCCGAGACCGGGCAGACCCGGCAGGCTGGGCTTGGGCGCGAAGGCGCCCGGCGGGGGCTGGTCGGGCAGCTTCGGCATGGCAGGCATGGAGCCGCCCATCTGCTTCTGCATGGCCTCGATCTGCTCAGGGGTGGGCTGCGGCATGCCGCCACCGCCCAGACCGAACATCTGCGCCATCTTGCCCATCGGCCCGCGCTTATTGGCGCCGCCCATGGCCTTCATCATATCGGCCATCTGGCGGTGCTGCTTCAGCAGGCGATTGACAAGCTCGACGCTCGTGCCCGACCCGGCCGCGATGCGCTTCTTGCGCGAGGCCTTGAGGATGTCGGGGTTGCGGCGCTCCTGCCCCGTCATCGACGAGATGATCGCGCGCTGGCGCTTGATGACCTTGTCGTCGAGATTGGCCGCAGCCAGCTGGTCTTTCATCTTGGCCATGCCGGGCAGCATGCCCATGATGCCGCCGAGACCGCCGATCTTCTCGACTTGAGCCAGCTGCTCGGACAGGTCGTCCAGATCGAACTTGCCCTTGCGCATCTTGTCAGCGATGCGCTGGGCCTTTTCCGCATCGATCGACTGCGCCGCTTTTTCGACGAGCGAGACGATGTCGCCCATGCCCAGAATGCGGTTAGCGATGCGCTGCGGGTGGAATTCCTCGAGATCGTCGACCTTTTCGCCGGTGCCGATGAGCTTGATCGGTTTGCCGGTGACGGCGCGCATCGAGAGAGCGGCGCCGCCGCGTCCATCGCCGTCGACGCGCGTCAGCACGATGCCGGTGATGCCGACACGCTCGTCGAAGTTACGCGCCAGATTGACGGCGTCCTGACCCGTCAGGCTGTCGGCGACGAGCAGGATTTCATGCGGGTTCGTGGCCGCCTTGATCTCGGCCATCTCGGCCATCAAGGCTTCGTCGATATGCGTGCGGCCCGCCGTGTCGAGAATGACGACATCGAAGCCCTGCAGGCGCGCAGCCTCTTCGGCGCGGCGTGCAATCTGCACCGGCGTCTGGCCCGCGATGATCGGGAGTGTGTCGATCCCGATCTGGCGGCCGAGCACGGCGAGCTGTTCCTGTGCCGCCGGGCGCTTCACGTCGAGCGAAGCCATCAGCACGCGGCGCTTCTCGCGGTCGCGCAGGCGCTTGGCGATCTTGGCGGCGGTCGTGGTCTTACCGGCGCCCTGCAAGCCGACCATCATGATGGCGACGGGCGGAGCCGCATCGAGATTGATGGGATCGCTGGTGTCGCCCAGCGTGTCGATGAGTACGTCGTTGACGATCTTGACGACCATCTGCCCGGGCGTGACCGACTTCACGACATTGGCGCCGACCGCGCGGGCGCGCACCTTCTCCGTAAAGGCACGCACGACGTCGAGCGCGACATCGGCTTCGAGCAAGGCGCGACGCACCTCGCGTAGCGCGGTGTTCACGTCTTCTTCGCTCAGCGCGCCGCGCCGTGTCAGCGCGTCGAATATGCCGGAGAGCTTTTCGCTCAGGCCTTCGAACATGCGGGGTCCATCCTCGGTTGCGTCGTCATCTGACAGCCTGATCCCCAAAGGGGAACGCGCCCGGGGGCGCTATGCGCTGCCGGACGTGGGCCTCCAGCCTCAAGGGCTGGGCGGCGGATCGGGTCGTCAGAGTGACGAAGATGAGGGTCTTCTAAAAGGAGCGGGCCCGTCCGTCAACCTGCGCAGCGCGCCAGCCCTTGTGCAGGCCCTAAACCGACCTAGCTTCAGAGGCGTATCTTTCAAACGCATTTTCGCAAGCCGCCCTACCGGAGCCTTCATGCCGCGCAAGAACCCCTACTACGACGGCCCGGTCTCGGACCATTATGACGGCAAGCGTTTCTTCGTCCCCGGCCACATCCGTGACAAAAGCCCGCTCGATCTGCTGAAATGGTCCTTTGGCGAGGCCCGCACGAAATGGCCGGAGAGCTTGCCGGGCCCCGCGCAGGACAAGCCGCCAGCCCGCGTCGTCGGCGATGCGTTGCGCGTTTCCTATGTGGGGCACGCGACCCTGCTCATCCAGACGCAGGGCGTGAACCTGCTGATCGACCCCGTCTGGGCCAAGCGCGCGAGCCCCTTTTCCTTCGCCGGGCCCAAGCGCGTCAACGCGCCGGGAATCGCGCGCGAGGACCTGCCGCAGCTCGACGCCGTGCTGGTCTCGCACAATCATTACGACCATCTCGATCTGGAAATGCTGGCCTGGCTCGCCGCCAACCGCCCGAGCCGCGTCGTCACCCCGCTCGGCAACGACGCGATCATGCGCGCCCACGACACCGCAATCCGCGCCGAGCCGTACGATTGGGACGCGCGGGTCGAAATCGCGCCCGGTGTCGCGGTTCATCTGGAACCGTCCTACCATTGGTCGGCACGCGGCATTGCCGACCGGCGGATGGCGCTCTGGTGCGCCTTCGCCATCGAGACGCCTGCGGGGGTGATTTATCACATTGCAGATACGGGCTTTGCGGACGGCGGGCTGTTTCGCGCGGCGAGGGCAAAGCACGCCAACATCCGCCTCGCGGTCCTGCCCATCGGCGCCTACGAACCGCGCTGGTTCATGGCCGACCAGCATGTCGACCCCGCCGAATCCCTGCGCATTCTAGAAATCATCGGCGCTCGCCACGCCATGGCCCACCACTGGGGCACGTTCCAGCTGACGAACGAGGCGCTGGAAGAGCCGCCGCGCGCTCTGGCGGCTGCGCTGAAACAGGGCGGACACGACGCAGACAGGTTCCGCGTGTTCCGCCCCGGAGAAGTGTTCGACGTGCCCGCTTGAGGCGCCTTACGCCGCCTTCGGCGAGATCAGCTTGCGGTTGATCAGCACTTCGGCGATCTGGATCGCGTTCAGCGCCGCGCCCTTGCGCAGGTTGTCCGAAACACACCAGAAGGCGAGGCCGTTCTCGACGGTCGCGTCTTCGCGGATGCGCGAAATATAGGTCGCGTCTTCACCGGCCGCTTCGTGCGGGGTGATGTAGCCACCGGGCTCATGCTTGTCGATGACGAGGATGCCGGGCGCCTCGCGCAGGATCTCGCGGGCTTCGTCCGCCGTCACCGGCTTCTCGAATTCCACGTTCACCGATTCCGAATGCGAGATGAACACCGGCACACGCACGCAGGTCGCGGTCAGCTTGATCTTCGGATCGAGGATCTTCTTGGTCTCGGCCATCATCTTCCACTCTTCCTTCGTGAAGCCGTCTTCCATGAAGACGTCGATCTGAGGAATGAGGTTGAAGGCGATGCGCTTGGGGAACTTCTTGCCCTCGACGGAATCGGACACGAAGACGGCGCGCGTCTGCGAGAACAACTCGTCCATGCCTTCCTTGCCCGCGCCCGACACGGATTGATAGGTCGAGACGACGACGCGCTTGACGACAAAGGCGTCATGCAACGGCTTCAGCGCAACGACGAGCTGCGCGGTCGAGCAATTCGGATTGGCAATGATCATCTTCTTGCGGAAGCCGACGATCGCATCGGCATTCACTTCCGGCACGATCAGTGGCACCTCGGAATCCATGCGCCAGACGGAAGAATTGTCGATGACGACGCAGCCCTGCGCGCCGATCTTGGGCGACCAGACCTTGGAGACGTCGCCACCTGCCGACATCAGGCAAATATCCGTGCCCGAGAAGTCGTAATTGTCGAGCACCTTGCACTTGAGAACCTTGTCCCCATAGGAGACTTCGGTGCCCAGCGAGCGGCTGGAAGCGAGCGCCACGACCTCGTCGGCCGGGAACTTGCGTTCGGCCAGGATATCGAGCATTTCGCGGCCCACGTTACCCGTGGCGCCGACAACGGCGACCTTGTAACCCATCTTCTCACATCCCGTGTTCGTGAACTGAAGCCCTCTCCCCCGCTGCCCGCATCATGCGGTCTCCGCTCCGCACCCGCGGAGGAGAGCGGGATCACGGGCGTGTGTCAGGCCTTGCCGCCCAGGGGTGGCGAGCCGTTTGCACGTCGTCGAGACGATCAGGGGCAAGGGCATGGCGCAGGGCTCCCGGTCCTCATGGGGACCATTCCCGCCTTCCAAAACACGGGCGCGCCCGCAATGTCAATTGCTCAGGGCTGGCGGCCTGCCCAGGCTGGGCCGACGCTAACCAGCCGTTACCCATGATTCGACATCGTGCCGTCCTGGTAACCAGCAGCAAAACTTAGGCGCGCAAATTGGGCGGATTGCAGAAAGACCTTTTTATTCCAGTTTTAGTGGCGTCATGTCCGACATTCATTTCCCGGGAAGCCCGCGTGCGCATCTGCCGGCTTTCGAGTTCATCACGAATGACGGACCGCCGGGCCTCGGCGGCCGCCTGCGGCGTATCGGCAAGGCATTCGCGCGCGCCTTGCCCAAGATCATCGAGATTGAAAAGGCCGGGACCGCGATAGAGCGCGCGGCCATCGACGCGGCACGCCTTGAGATGGCGCCGCCCGGGATAACGGGGACCGAGCAGGCCGTGCCCGAAGCCATGGCGATCGATGCACCGGAGATCGGCCCGGCAGAACCCACGGCAGCGCCGATAGAAATGCTCGACATCCCGATGCCTGAGATAGTGCCGGACGGCACACCTCAGCTGGAAGCCAAAAAGGCCAGCCGCCCGCGCCTCCGGACCGCCTGTGGGCGCGTCTGCTGCGCAGCGGCGGTGCGGCAAGGAACACCATCCGCCGCTGTGCACGGCCCATGCTGCGGCCCTTCGGCAGGCTCGGCGGGTTTATGTTCCGGTCCGCCCTGCGGGTCGGGCGCGCACTGGGGCGTTCAACCGCGCG
>JAQGKN010000392.1 GCA_028290085.1 Hyphomicrobiales bacterium | reverse complement strand
TTTCAGGGAAAATTACAGGGAATTCCCAGACACGGCCGTTCTTTTGGGGGGGCTGGCGGAGATATTTCAGTGGTTATATCAGTCGTTTAGGGAAGAAATTCCCTGTGAACTAGAGCAGGTAATTAATCGGTCGAAACAGGGACCGATTTGATCGACGACGCGGCGATCAGGGAACCTCGAGAACCGCAGGCTTCTAGACAGCAGAGCACGTTTGAGATTTCTTCCGGCGCGCCGCCATCATTCGCTACGGCTCGAGCGAATGATGGCGGCGGGCGCATACCGGGGCAATTTGATGAACCAGCAGCCAACCGGCATCAACTTCCGGGACAATGCGGTTTACGAATGTGGCGCGACGCTTTTGGCGGCTCGCCTTTCTGCGCTTCATCGCGGGGGCAAGGCGGTGTTGCCAACCGAGGCCGCCCAAGATTGGGTCAAGCGAGGAGATGATCTTCTCGTCAGGGTGTGACAGGAATCGGCTGACACGGCCGTACATGAAATTGATCAGGACCTCGCATTTGCTGCGCTTAAACAGCGGGGAGATCTTTGTAATCGGGTAGGTGCAGCGTGAAGGTCCAGTCACTTACGCGCCCAATGCGAAGCGGGTGGTGTTTGAGACGGGTCCGCTGTCGGTTTGTTGTTCCACGCCCTGACCGCCGAGGGACTGCCCGCCATCTGTATCGACGCCCGCCACGCGGCGAAGGCGTTGGACATGGCGGCCAACAAGACGGACGCTAATGACGCTGACGGTCTGGCGCACATTGCTGAGGTGGGCTTTTACAAGGAAGTTCGAGTGAAGTCTTTCGACAGCATGCTGATCCGCACGCTGGTAAGTGGGCGCCGGCAATTGATCCAGATCACGGCTGCAGCAGGGCTCGCAATTTCTGGGCCTCCTGGTCGGGCGTCTTCAAAAGCCGCGCGACGAGGGTCTCTGCTTCGGTGCCTGACACCGGGATGATCTCCATGCCGGCCTTCGCCGCCTCGTCGAGGAGCGCCGGATCCTTCAGCACGGCGTCAAAACTGCGGCGCAGCATCGCCAATGTTTCGGGCGGCATGCCCGGCGGGCCGATAAAGGGCCTCGACAGATTGAACTTCGCGAAAACGAGTTCCATCATGGTCCGGTCCGCAGGGCTGCGCGCGAGATCGAGCGCAGAGGGCACGTCGGAGAGGGCCGGGTGCTTCTCCATGCCCATCTGGACGATGATGTTGAGCTTCTTGTCGCGCAGCCAATCCGGCCGTGACGTCGTCAGCGTGGTCCAGTCCTTGCCCGCCGCGCCGTTGATCTCGCCGCGTTCGATCGCCAGATCGGTCGCGGTCGAGCCCTGGTAGCCGTGCACGATCCTGAACTTCGTTCCGAGCAGGCGATTGCCGAGAACGGCGAGGAGGAAATTGTCCGAGCTCGTCGTCGAGGCGCCGAGCACGGCTTCCTTCACCTGCGCATCTTTGATGCTGCGGACCGGCGCATCGTGCCAGGTGACCGTGACATAGGTCGAGCGCAGCGCGCTCCCGATCCAGCCGAACTTGTCCGCCTTGAAGCGCGCATTGGCGCCATTGGGCGACAGGGTCTGAAACAGCTTCTCGAAGATCACGCCGCTCTGCATGGTCGCGATTTCGGTGCCGTCACGCGGTGCCTGATTATAAAGATAGTTGACCATCGTCAGGCCGCCCGCGCCTGGCATGTTCTTGACGACGAAGTTCGGATTGCCGGGAATGTGGCGGCCCCAGTGGCGGGCGAGGACGCGGGCGTAGACGTCGTAACCGCCGCCCGTCGTCGTGCCGACGAGCAGACTGATCGTCTTGCCCGTCATGTCCTGCGCCGCCGCAGTGACGGCGCCCGCGAGCAGAATAGTCCCGGCCGTGATGGCTTTTCGCAACGGCTTGCTCACGATGGCGGCTCCTACACCATTGGCGGCAGATCCCGGATGAGCGTGCCGAGATTCTGCTTCGGCTCATGCACCGAGAGACGTTTCATGATCTCCCAGGCCTGCGCGACATTTGCGTGTACCACCGGAACCTGCAGGTCGCGCTCGAGCATCTCGACGATGCCCTCCGTGCGCCACGCGCCACCCTGGATGTAGATGCCGTCGGCGCCCTTGGTCTGCAGAAAAAGCCGCTTTACATGCGCGTAACACTCCTCCGGCGAGATCTGCCCGGCCTTTTCGAAGGGCACCACGATAGGCTCCATCGAGGCGACATCGAAGCCGGCCTCGGTCATGTATTTCGTCACGATCTGGTTCTGCAGCTTCGAATAGCTTGCGCCGACGAAACGCTTGATACCGAGCGCGCGCAGGGCGCAGACGTGGTTCTGTCCTGCCGTGAAGATCGGCGTCTTGTATTTCTTTTCCCATTCGTCGGTGACGCGGCGCTCGCCGTCGTATCCGAGCATCATGAAAGCGGGCGTACCCCCGGGGTGGATGATGTCCATGCCCTGCTCGGCGAGTTCAGCGACATATTTTTCGTAATAGGGAATGGCCGAGGAGAATTCGTCGTGGCTGCCCTCGCGTACGTTGAGCAAAAGCGGCACGATGCCGATGCCCGACGGCAGCATGCGGATCAGTTCTTCGAGCGATCCCGGACGGCGTGTCGGCTTCACCAAGCCGACCACACCACGCCACATCGTGTAATGCATGAATTTTCCCCTCGCTTGCGTCAAGCCATCAGGTCGATCTTGAAGTCGGCTTTTTGCAGCACATTGTCGCGCGAACGCGCGACCTCACTGCGGATCTTCGGCGCGTCGACATCGACGAGGCGGCCACCCCATTTGCGGGGCTTGCCCCGGACGAACACCGCATCGATGTGGCCGGGGTTCATCAGGTTGACCACCGTCGAAACCGCGTTGTTGAGCGGCCAGATGTTGAGATCGTCGGCCCGCAGCATCAGCAGATCAGCCTCCTTGCCGGGCGTCAACGTGCCGACCTTGTGGTCGAGCCCCGCACAGCGCGCACCTTCGCGGGTGGCGAATTCGAGCACTTCGCGGCAGGTCAGGAGGGACGGCGCATTCGTGTCGCCCCCGCGCTGCCGCTGCTGAACGGCGAGACGCTGCAGGTTGAAGGTCGTGCGCATCATGCCGAACATGTCCTGGCCGACGGTCGCGCAATGGTCGCAGCTCAGGCTCGGTCTGACGCCCGCGTTGATGGCGTCCTGGATCGCCGGATAGCCGTGCCCCATCGCCATTTCGACCGAGGGTGAATGCGATGTGCGCCCGCCCGTATCCTTGATGACCCGCCACGCTTGCTCGTTGAGGTGCGTGCAATGAATGAAGACATCGCCTTCGCGAAGGAGACCGGCCCGCGACAGCGCCAGCAGCGGCTCCGAATTCAGCCTGGTGTGCAGCACGGAGCGTACCCCGAGTTCCCGTGCAGACTTGAACGTCTCCGCATCGGTGCTGGTCGCCAATGCGGGCGTGATGAGCTGGTCGGACGACGAGAAGTAGGACGGCAGCAGCTCCTTCATCACCTGCGGGTATTGCGCTTGCGGGCCGATTCCGCGCGCCAGGGCGAACAGCGATCGCATGCCGCTGTCGCGCAGCGCCTGCAGATTGGCGTCAACATGTTCGCGCGTATGCGCCACTTGCGAGATGTCGATCATCGTGGTGGTGCCGAGGTCCAGCATGCCGAGCGCGGTGATCAGCACGCCGTTGTAGGCATCCTGCGCCGTGTAGTGCTGCGTGATGTTCTTCTGGATGTCGCGGTCGTAGTCGGGCAGCACGACGCCATTGGGAAGTGTTCCGCGCAGCAGGCCCTGGTAGGAATGACTGTGCGTGTCGACGAAGCCGGGCAGCAGGATGCGGCCCTTGGCGTCGATGACGACCGCATCGGTGGTGTCGATCTCAGGGCGGACTTCGCGGATGGTGCCGTTTTCGACGAGGATGTCGGCGTCGGCAAAATCGCCGGTCTGGCGATCCATCGTCAGGACGATCCCGCCCTTGAAGAGAAGCCGCCGCGCGGATTTTATCTGGCCGAGCAGGTCCGGCCCGGCGCTGTCCTGAGCCACAGCCCCGCCGGTCGAAGCGGCTGCCGCCAACATGGTCCCCGCACCCAGAACGGTTCGCCGCGAGGGCGAGTTACCAGTTCGCATTCCTGCATCGGATCTGGTCATGGCAGTCTTCCTCGATCGAGGCCGATGTCTTCGCTGAAGCTAAGGGTCGTTTGCTGGATTGTCTAGCAGGCTGCTGAAAAACCCTCTGGTCTTCGGGTTGCGTCCGTGATTCTCTCCTTGCGTCGTTCGAACAAGAGATTTTTCGATGCGCGGGTTGGATCTGACGAGCGGCTCGCTGTTTTCCTACGTCGATCTTGACGCTCGCGTTCTCC
Organism: Hyphomicrobiales bacterium; assembly: GCA_028290085.1. Lineage (GTDB taxonomy): Bacteria > Pseudomonadota > Alphaproteobacteria > Rhizobiales > Beijerinckiaceae > Terripilifer. Next base: position 195 of record JAQGKN010000392.1, on the reverse strand, counting down.
AAAAGCATCCGCTGCGTGCGATGCACGATCTCGTGAACGCTTCCCTCGCCGCGATGGATGCTTCGTTCGAGGCGCTTTACAAAGCGGAGCGACGGCCCTCGATTCCGCCGGAACGGCTGTTGCGCGCGACGCTGTGGCAGATGTTGTACACGATTCGTTCGGAACGCCAGTTGGTGGAGCGGCTTGAGTTTGATC
>JAQGKN010000375.1 GCA_028290085.1 Hyphomicrobiales bacterium | reverse complement strand
GAATGTCGGCTCGCAACCAGTCATTTCAGCGCTGGTCTAACGATCCCTCGTTGTTGCGTCCACCAACCTGCCGGTCTAGATTCCCGCCACATGTGCGCAGGTCGTTGGGTATGAACTTTTCAAGCCGGAACAAGGCACAGCGGGCGTCCCGATGGCTCTCCGGCGAAAATTTGCTGAGGCTCATCGCCGTCCTGTCCATTCTGTTGCCGGCCGGTCTATTCGCCGTCGCCTCGGCGCTGTCCTACCGCGCCCATTTCGACGATGCCCGCGAGCGTCTCGATGCGCGCGCCGATCTGGCCTACCAGCAAGCGCGTGGTGTCTTCGCCACCTTCGACCTTGTCGCTTCGCAAACGGAAGAAGTTCTGATTTACAATGACGACACAGCGATCGCAGCGCGCGACGCCGATCTCAGTGCTCGTCTGGCCCGTCTCGGAAACCGGCTGCCGGAAGTCGAGGCGATTTGGATCCTCGACGCGAACGGCCATCCGCTGCTTACGAGTGCCATGACACCCGCGCCGCGTGCACTGGATTTTTCCAAAAGCCCGTTTTTCACCGCCCACAAGGATCCCCACGTGGGCACCTATGTCAGCCAGCGTGATGCCCGTGCCATCGAGCCCTCCAGGGCTCTGCAGCTCAGCTATCGCCGCCGTGCTGTCAATGATGCCTTCGTGGGCGTCATCGGCATCACTGGCGACCCTCAAGCCTTCGAGCGTTTCTACGAGGCGATGCTGGGTGACGATGTTTCCGTGATGTCTCTAGTGCACATTGATGGCGCGGTGCTGGCACGCGTGCCCACCACCGATGCAGCATTGCAAATTCCACCGGGCAGCCCCTTCATGCGAGCACGCAAAAGTTCGCCGCAACGCGGCAATTTTTCAGACGTCTCCGCAATAGACGGCGTCGAGCGCCTCGTGGCCTACCGTACTTTAGAGCCCGTGCCGGTCTATGTCATCGCGGCGCTCGACACATCGCTTGTCGTGCAGAAGTGGCGTGCGGCAATGGCGCCGCACCTCTATTTCGGCCTTCCCGCAAGCTTGGCTCTTTTCATCGTTTCACTTGGCGCCATGCGGCAGGCGCGCCGACGTGCCGGCATGCTCGAGGCTTTGCAACGGGAGGGCGAGCGTCGCGCCTTCGCAGAGGAGGCTCTGCGTCAGGCCAACAAGATGGAAGCGATTGGCCGCCTGACCGGTGGCGTGGCGCATGATTTCAACAATCTTCTGCAGGTCATGCTCGGCCGCCTGGCGCAGATCCAGAAAGCGGCGGACCGGCAGATTGCACCGGCGCAGCGTGATACCGACGCTTTGCAATTCGCGATCGACCGCGCGGCAACGCTGACGCATCGTCTGCTCGCCTTCTCGCGCCAGCAACCGTTGCGGGTCGATGTGGTCGACGTCAATCGTCTGATAACCGGCATGATCGAATTGGTCCGTCAGACGGCGGGCAACGAGATTGTCGTCGAGACCGTTTTCGTCACGGAAGTCTGGCCGGTCTCCATCGATGCCAATCAGCTCGAAAACGCGATCCTGAACCTCACGTCGAATGCGCGCGATGCGATGGGAGGAGCCGGCCGCATCACGATCGAAACCGCCAACGCAAATCTCGACGAGGCCTATGCAGCCGAACACGTCGATGCCCAGCCCGGCGACTACGTTTCCGTCAGCCTGACCGACACTGGACACGGCATTTCCCACGAGATGATCGGCAAGATTTTCGAGCCTTTCTTCACCACAAAGCCCATCGGGCAGGGGACGGGCCTTGGGCTCAGCATGGTCTACGGCTTTGTGCGCCAGTCAGGCGGCCATATCGCGGTTGCCAGCCAGGAAGGGCAGGGAACGGTCGTGCGCCTATACCTCCCGCGTGACCTGGGCAAACGCGCGCAGCCGGTCAGCGCTGATCCGCGTGCGCCGGGCACCGACGTGCCGGGAAATGGCGTGGTGCTGGTCGTCGAGGACGAGGCCGAGGTTCGCCGACTCATTGTCGATACGCTGACGGAAACAGGCTACACGACGCTTTCTGCAGCCGATGCGCACGACGGGCTTTGCCTCCTCGATGCTCATCCCGAAGTGTTGCTGCTTCTGACGGATGTCGGCCTTCCCGACGGTATGAACGGCCGGCAATTAGCCGACGTCGCACGGGCGCGCCGCCCGGACCTGAAAGTCGTCTTCATGACCGGCTTCGCGCCCCATGCCATTGTCCCGCACGGACGGATAGATCCGGGCATCGACCTGCTCTCGAAGCCGTTCACGCGGAACTCCCTGACAAAAAAGATTCGCGAGTTGCTCGAGCGCGCCGATGCGAGCGCCTGAGTTCAGAAAAAACTGCATGCAAGTAACGACACCGTCCAGCCCCGTTGCAGGGCTGGACGCGCAACAGGTCAGGCGACGGGCTTGTGGCCAGTGAAGTCGATGACGGCCGACATGCCACCATGCGCGGTGCCCTCATTCATCTCGACGTCGTATTCGCTGATCTCCATGCTGGTGAAGCCCGCGAAAGCATGCTCGAGCAGCGTGCGCGTATACATATGATCTTCCCGCTTCGGACCGCCGGTGCCGTATTGCAGCTGCCTTGGCGTATAGCCCTCGATCAGCAGCAATCCGCCCGGCTTCAACGTGCGGCGAATACCCGCGAAGACCTCTTCGCGCTGTTCCGGATCCATGAACTGAGTGAAGATGACCGCGACGACATCATAGGCCGCCTCGGGATAGTGCCACTTGATGACATCGGCGAGTTCCGTCTCGACGCTGACGCCACGCTTGGCCGCGAGCGCGCGCGACTTTTCGAGTGCCGCGGGGGAGAAATCAATGGCGTGAACGTCGAGACCTTGTTCGGCCAGCCAGACACCGTTGCGGCCCTCGCCATCGGCGATGGACAAAGCGCGGCCGCTCGCGGGAAGCAGCGGCTTCTGTGCGGCCAGAAAAGCGTTGGGCTTTTCCCCAAAAATATATTCAGGCACTGAAAAGCGATTCTGCCAGCGGTCGTATTCAGTCATGCGAGATCCTCCCGTTTTATGGGCCTACAATAGGCGGCAGCCTTCGCGCGCGTCCAGCCGAGCCTGCGCCTGTCTGCTGGACAGGTCGCCGCATCCCGCTAATGTCGCGTCCCGGGAAACAAAGAAAAGCTGGTCCCGCCAGAGCGTAGCCAATGCGCGGGCAGGGACGATGGAGGAAATGCATGACATCCGAGCGCCCGCGCACCCAGAGCGCAGCCGAAGCCTATCTGTCCACGCTGCACAGCTGCGGCATCCGCCACGTCTTCGCCAACAGCGGCACCGATTTCGCGCCGCTGATCGAAGGCCTCGTGCGCATGAAGGCGGAAGGGCGGCCGGCCCCCAATTTCATCACCGTGCCGCACGAGAATGTCGCCATGGCCATGGCGCAGGGCTATTCCAAAATCACCGGCGAAGCCTCCTGCGTGATGGTGCATGTGAATGTCGGAACGGCCAATGCCGTGATGGGCGTGATGAATGCTGCGCGCGACAACGTCCCCGTGTTGCTGGCCGCCGGGCGCACGCCGCTGACGGAAACCGGCAATGCCGGTTCGCGCGATGTGCTGATCCACTGGGCGCAAGAGAATTTCGATCAGGCGGGCATCGTCCGCGAGAACGTGAAATGGGATTACGAACTGCGCTCCGGCCAGCCAGTGGCGACCCTGGTATCCCGCGCGCTGGAAATCGCACTCGCCGAGCCGCAGGGTCCGGTCTACCTGTCGCTGCCGCGTGAAGTGCTGGGCGAGCAGGTGGAAGATGCCGGCCCGCTGCCGCGTCGCCCGCTCGGCACGCTGCCCGCCGTGCCCTCGGGCGATGCCATCGAGCAAGCCGCGAGCATGATCGCCAATGCACAATTGCCGCTCATCATCGCTGGGCGCTCGGGCCGCAACGCCGCTGCGTTCTACGCGCTGGGCGATCTCGCAGTGGAACATGCACTGCCCGTGGTGCAGGGGCCTTTCTCCAGCATCGCGCATTCCAACCCGATGTATCTGGGCTTTGCCACTAGCGACATCCTGAACATGGCAGATCTCATCGTCGTGCTCGATGCACCGGTGCCGTGGGTGCCCCACAATATGCGCCCGGGTCGCGAGACGAAGATCATCCACATCGCCCATGACCCGCATTTCTCGTCCTATCCGATGCGCGGCTTCGAATGCGATCTCGCGGTGGCGGGCGATCCCGGCGTCGCCATCGACATGCTGCGCGTGGCGCTGAGCGACAAGCTGCGCGAGCGCCAGGCCGCCGTCGATGCCCGCCGCACACGCATGACCGAGTTGCGTACCGCGATCCTCGCGCGCCGCGCAGTCGTGATCGAACAGGCGAAATCACTGGCGCCGATCCATCCCGCCTTCGTGGCGCATGCGCTCAATCAGGTGAAGGACAAGGACGCGATCATCTCCGATGAACTCTGCGTGCCATTGCCGTTCCTCGAACTCGATCTGCCCGGCTGCTTTCTCGCAGGCAGTTCGGGCGGCCTCGGCGTCGGTCTCGGCCAGGCGCTCGGCGCGAAGCTCGCCGCGCCGCACCGGCAGGTCATCGCCTGTTGTGGCGACGGTTCCTACATGTTCGGCCTGCCGACCGCAGCGCATTATGTGGGCCGCGCGGAAAAGCTGCCGACGCTGACCATCATCATGAACAACTCGATGTGGTACGCAGTGCGCCGCGCAACGCTCGGCATGTATCCCGACGGCATGGCGTCGAAGGCCAACCACCTGCCGATGGTCGATCTCACGCCCTCGCCCGATTACGAAAAAATCGTCGAAGCCTGCGGTGGCTATGGCGAGCGCGTGGAAGACCCGGGCAAGCTC
>JAQGKN010000366.1 GCA_028290085.1 Hyphomicrobiales bacterium | reverse complement strand
TCGCCGCGCATCTCGTCGCGCCGCAACATTGCCGAGTGCTCGCGGGCTGATCCGCTATGCCGAAATGAGAAGGCTGCGATCTCGCCTTTATCCTTGCGGCGCTCGCCCGACGGGCTGATCCTCGCATCCGAGAGAGGCAGGCTTCGGCCGAACCTCCGCGAGAGTCAAAAGGGGAGCGCCGTTCGTGAATGCGATAGACCTTGAAGTCATCTATCAGTGCACGCTTCAGATCGCGCGCGAGCTGACCCTCAACATGCTGCGCACCGGCTATTCCACCATCATCAAGGAAAGCCAGGACTTCACCTTCGCCATTTTCGACCGTCGCGGCCGCATGGTCGCGCAAGGTGTGCCACAGCCGCTCCATATCGGCCCGCTCAGCGCGCAGGTGAACGAGATCCGCCGCGTGTTTGCAGGCAAGATCGAGCCGGGCGATGCCTTCATCGTCAACCATCCCTACCGCGCCTGCCAGAACCACGCGACGGATGTAACCGTGATTTCGCCGGTTTTTTACGACGGCAAGCTGATCGCCTTTATCGGCAATATCGCGCACAAGCCCGACCTCGGCGGCAAGGTGCCCGGCACCAATAGCGGCGATGCCACCGATCTGTTTCAGGAGGGATTGCTGATCCCGCCGCTGAAGATCCAGCACAACGGTCTCATCAACGAAGACCTGCAGGAGATGATCTGCGCCAACACGCGCACGCCCGAGGTGACGTGGGGCGACATCAAGGCGCAGGTCAATACGAACTCCTACGGTCTCGACAAATGCGCTGAACTGTTCCGCAAGCACGGGCCTGAGAAAGTGCTGCAATGTTGGGACAAGTGGATGGACATCTGCGAGGCCGAGCTTCGCCGCGAGATCCTGAAAGTGCCTGACGGCGTCTATGGTCCGGAGACCGACTGGATCGACGACGACGGCGTCGAACTCGGCAAGCCGCACCGCATCAGCGCGACGCTGGTGGTGGAAGGCGACACGCTGCACTTCATGCTCGACAGCGACCAGCAGGCGCGCGGCCCCATCAATCTGCGCTCCTGCGTGTCGCGCAATTTCATCCAGTGCTGCGTGAAGATGATCTTCATCCCGAAGCTGCCTGTCAACGAAGGGCTCTCGCGCCCGATCAAGGTCAGCTATCCGCCTGAGGGCTCGCTGCTCAATCCGCGTTATCCTGCACCCTGCAATATGTATGTGCGCCCGAGCCAGATGACGACATCCGTCGTGGTGCGCACGCTGGCGCGCGCCGTTCCGGGCCGCGTGCCCGCACCTGCCAGCGGTGCAGGCGGCTCGCTGTCGAGCGCAGGCATCAATCCGCGCACCGGGCGCTGGTATTCGCAATATGAAATCTTCAACGGCGGCTGCGGCGCGCGTCCCGATCAGGACGGCCCGAGCGCGATGGACGATCTCGTCGTCAACGTGATGAACGGCCCGGTGGAAGCACTCGAAACCGAGTTCCCGATCCGCGTCGAGAATTACGAACTCGTGCCGGACTCCGCAGGCGCGGGCACCTTTCGCGGCGGCCTTGGCACCAAGCGCACATGGCGCATTCTCGCCGAGGAATCGACGGTCAATTTGCGCACCGACCGCTTCCAGCATTCCTCGCCCGGCCTGTTCGGCGCATCGCCCGCGCTGCCGTCCAAAGCCGTGCTCAATCCTGGTGCGGAGGGCGAGCGTCCCTTGACGTCGAAGATCGCCGGACTGCGGTTGAAGAAGGGCGATGTCGTCGCCTGGCAGCTCGCAGGCGGCGGCGGCTATGGCGACCCAATGCAGCGAGATCACGCACGCGTGCAGCGCGATGTGCGTATGGGCTACGTCACGCTGGAAGGCGCGCGCCGCGATTATGGCGTCGTGCTGCGCGCAGACATGAGCATCGATGAAGACGCGACCCGGTCGCTTCGCAGCGGGAGGGCAGCCTGATGGGCATTCGCATCGGCATCGACGTCGGCGGCACATTTACCGACGTAACGGGGTTTGACGACGACAAGCGCGAGATCGTCCTCATCCGTAAATATTCATCCAACCCCTCCGATCCCATGCTGGTCATGGACGAGATCATGCGCGATCTCGCAGAGGAGTTTGGACCCGACGCCATCACGCTCATTCTGCACGGCTCGACGGCAGCGCTCAACACGCTGCTCGAAGACAAGGGCGTGCGCGTGGGCCTCATCACGACGAAGGGCTTTCGCGACGTCTATGAAATCGGCCGCCAGTGGCGCGGCGAGGAAGTGTTTAACATTTTCGCACCCGCGCCGAAAATGCTTTGCGACCGCGATTGCATCTACGAGGCGCGCGGACGGCTCGATTATGCGGGCCGCGAAATCGAGCCTCTGGATCGCGGCGATGTCGAACACGCCGTGCGCAACCTCGTCGCTCAAGGCGTCGAAGCCATCGCTGTCTGCCTGCTGTTCTCCTACACGAATGCAGCGCAGGAGCGGGAGGTGGCGCGGATCATTCGCGGCATTGCCCCGAACATCTACGTGTCTCTGTCGAGCGAAGTGAACCCGGAATGGCGTGAGTATGAGCGCACGGCGTCCACCGTCGCCAACGCCTATATCGGCCCGCCGGTCTCACGCTATCTGCGGCGTCTCGAAGACATTTCGCTGGCGCGTTTCCCCAATTGCCGCACGCTGATGATGAAGTCGGATGGCGGTGCGGCAAGCGCGGTCATGCTGTCGCCCACACCTATCCAGACGGTCATGTCCGGCCCGGTCGCAGGCGTGATCGGCAGCCGCTATCTCGGCGACCTTAAGGGCATCGCCAATCTCATCACCTTCGACACGGGCGGCACCAGTTCCGACATGGCGGTCATCCCAGGCCATGTGCTCTACAAGTCGGAAGTCTCGGTCGGCCGACATCCTTTGCGCACGCAGACGGTGGACATCGACACGATCGGGGCAGGGGGCGGCAGCATTGCGTCCATCCAGCTCGGCGGCGTGCTCAAGGTCGGCCCGCAGAGCGCAGGCGCTAAGCCCGGCCCTGCCTGCTACGACCGTGGCGGAACCGATGCGACCCTGACCGACGCACTCGTGGTGCTCGGCCATCTCAGCCCATCCTCGTTGCTGGAAGGCGCAATGGCTCTACGCGGCGACAAGGCGCTGGAGGCCGTCGAACGCCATGTCGCGGCACCGCTCGGCATGTCCGCGACGGAGGCGGCCTGGGGCATCCTGACCGTGCTCACAAGCAATTGCGTGACGGCGATGCGCACCATCACGGTAGAGCGCGGCTACGATCCGCGCGAGTTCACGCTGGTGCCCTTCGGCGGCATGGGGCCGACGATTGCCGGGCGCATCGCGGCCGATCTCGGCATCAACCGCATCCTCATCCCCGTTGATCCCGGCACCTTCAGCGCGTGGGGAATGTTGGTGACCGATGTGCATCAGGATCGCAGCATCACCCGCATCACCCGCATCACGCCGCTCGACGGCGCAGAGCCCGCCGACATCGAGGCAATCTTCCGCGAGATCGAGGAAAAAGCTCTGGCGGAACTCGTGCGCGAGAAATTCGGCCGCGAAACGCTCTCGTCCTTCCGTTACGCCGGCATGCGCTACAGCGGCCAGTCCTACGACGTGAGCGTGCCGGTTCCGCGCATCGAGGGCCCCGCCGATATCGCGGCGCTGATCCATGCCTTCCACGAAGCGCATGAGCGGCGCTACGGCCACAAGGCGGTCAACGAGGCCATCGAGATCGTCAATTTCAAAGTGACGGCGGTGGGCGCGATCCCCAAGCCGGAGTTGCGGAAGGTCGTCGGCTCAAGCACGAAGGCCGAGCTGGTGACCCATCGCGACGCCTATTTCGGTGGCCCGGCAAGCTTGCGCACGCCTGTCTATCGCCGGCGTGATCTCCAGCCGGGCACGGAACTGACCGGCCCGGTTATCATAGACGAAAAAACCTCGACCATTGTGCTCCATCCCGGGCAGACTGCGCGGGTGGACGAATATCTGAATCTCGAGGTGACGATCAGCCAACACGATTGACGGGCAGCATAAGCGAACAACAGGCGAAAAGCCGAGGACGCGGGGACGGATGCGCGAGATGACGGCTTCAGTGATGACGTCGGCGGGGGAGCAACGGAAGAACGCGCGGCGCGCGCGTTTCGCCGGGCAGGAGAGGCTCGTCGTCGGCACGCTGTCCGTCGGGCTGTTTCTCGCCGTATGGGAAATCGCAGTCTGGTCGGGCGCCATCGATCCGATGTTCGTGTCTTCGCCCTCGCGCATCGCAGCGGTTGCGCTGACCATGATCGACGACCGTGATTTCTGGCGCGACGTTTCCGTCAGCACGCAGGAGTTTCTCTACGGCTATCTCAGCGCCATTCTCGTCGGCGTGCCGCTGGGTCTGCTCGTTGGCTGGTCGCGGCGGCTGCATTATCTGCTGGGGCCGATCATCGACATGATGAACGCGGTGCCGCGCGTCACTTTCCTGCCGATCCTCGTCCTGTGGTTCGGCATCGGCATCTGGTCGAAATTCGCGGTCGTGTTTCTGGGCGCGGTCATCCCCATCCTCATCAGCACTTATTCCGGCGTGCGCACAAACGAGGCGCGCTTTCTGAAGGTCGCGCGCAGCTTCAGCGCGTCGCGGCTGAAACTCTTCACGAGCATCATCCTGCCGGGCACCGTTCCCTTCATCTTCACGGGGCTGAAATACGCCTCGGGCCGCGCGCTGCTGGGCGTCGTGGTCGGCGAGCTCTATGCGGCGACGGCGGGCATCGGCCACATGATCGCGGATGCCGGAAATACCTTCCAGACAGACGTCGTGTTCTTCGGCGTCTTCCTGTTCACGCTGACCGGCGTCACCATGACGATGATACTCGACAGGCTGGAGCGGCATTTCGAACGCTGGCGCGCGCCGGCTGGAGGCGCCTCATGATGCGCGTCTACCGCACGCACGAGCCCCTCATTCTCGGCGCCGCGATGATCCTGTTCATCCTGCTCGTATGGCAGGGGCTCGCCAGCGGCTGGTGGGCGGATATGCTCAAGCCGTTGTTTGGTGCGGGCGCAGAAAAGCTGCGCGTGCGGCCAATCTTCATCTCGTCGCCTTCAGCCGTCGCGAGCAAGGCGTGGCAGCTCTATTTCGTCACCGGCGAGA
>JAQGKN010000346.1 GCA_028290085.1 Hyphomicrobiales bacterium | reverse complement strand
TGTCCTCGCGAAGCGTCAGCAGAAAAGCCACGACATCTTCGATCTCGCCTGCATCCAGCACCGGCTTGCCCTGGAACGCCGGGGCCACGCGGTTCAGATCGTCGATCCGATAATAGGACGGCATGATGGTGGCCGGGTTCACTTTCGTGCCATCCACGAGGCGAAGCCGCAATTCGCCTTCGCTCAAGCGCATACCCGCACCCGAAAGACTCGGCGCGAGATCGCCCTGAAAACGTTCTTCGGGAAACGGCCCGGTGTGGCAGAGCAGGCAGAGCCCTTTCTGCCGGTCCGCCACGATAGCACGGCCGCGCGTGACATCGCCCTTCGCGCCCGTGAGAGACGCCGCGATCGCGCCGTTCTCGATGCGAAAGGGGCGTAGATCCTGCGCCGAAACAGCGCTCGTCATGATGAGCAGCGCGCAGGCGATCTCAACCGAAAACTTCGCTGGTGATCGTCTTGAACCAGGCATCCGCATAAGTTGCTTCCGCGGCACGAACGGAGGATGGCGCCTTCGCCGGACTGACGCCGCCCGCACCGGGCACATCGGTGAGAAGGCCCTTGGCAGGCGCATAAACGCCTGCGACGGAAATTCCGTAATCGGGCGCGACCAGAGAGTAGCAGGTGTTGATGAGCTTGGGCTCCGGCGCCACCTGTCCGCGCAGCAGAAGCACAATCGCCTGCGCGCAGGCCTTCGCCTGTGCATTGGCAGCAAAAGCCGACTTTGGCATGCCGCCCGCAATCGCGGCATCGCCGATGACATGAATGCCCGTCTGAGCCCGCGCCTCGAAGGTCACGGGGTCGATGGGACACCATCCCGTCTGGTCGGCAATGCCAGAATCAACAGCGATGCGCCCAGCGCGTTGCGGCGGAATGACATTGCCGACATCCGCGCGATGCGAGCCGAACTCGGTGACGAAGGTTTTGCTGTCGGGCTGAATCTCGGTAACTTTGCCACCCGCCGACAGGCCCACCCACTCGACCATGTCTCCATAAAGCTCTTTCCATCCCGCAGTGAAAAGGCCCTGCTTGGAGAAGGTATCCTTCGCGTCGAGGATCAGCAGCTTCGAGCGCGGCTTTTTCGTCTTGAGATAATAGGCGATGAGGCTCGCCCGTTCGTAAGGACCTGGCGGGCAGCGGAACGGATTGGCTGGCGCGGAAATGATGACGGTTCCGCCATCCTCCATCGCCTCCAGCTGGCGGCGCAGCAATGTCGTCTGCGGCCCCGCTTTCCAGGCGTGTGGCATGATTTCGGCTGCGGCTGCGTTGTAGCCCGGCAGAGCGTCGAAGAGCACGTCGATACCAGGCGCCAGCACGAGCCGGTCGTAGGGCAGCACAGCGCCGTCCGCGAGCGTCACGCGACGCCCCTCGCGATCGATCGCCGTTGCGGACTGGCGCGCGATCGCGATGCCCTCGGCAGACAGTGCGTCATAGGTAAAACTCTGGTCCTTCAACTCGCGAAGCCCGGCCAGAACGCCGTTGCTGAAGGGGCACGAAATGTAGGTCGCCTGCGCCTCGACCAGCGTCACCTTCACGCCCGCGCGGTGCAGGGAACGCGCACAGGTCGCGCCCGCGAAACCGCCGCCGATGACGACGACACTGGGAGAGGCCTGCGCCAGAGCCGGCGCGGCGAGCGCACCGGCTGCGAGACCGGCGATGACGCTGCGGCGTGTCGGGCCCATCATGGCTTTTTCCCCTGCTGGGCGGCGAGCCAGTCTGCGATGGCCTTGCTCTCCTCTGGCGTAAAACCCTTGGCGATGCGGTTCATCAGCGTCGCCTCGCGCGTGCCGTCGCGAAAGCCCGTCATCGCAGTCGCGATCTCGTCCGATGAAAGGCGCGAGAGTGGCGGGAAGGCTGTTGCGCCCGCGCCGTGACAGCCGAGGCACGCCGTCGCGCCTGGAGGCGCGGCGACGAAGTTTTGAGACGCAGTCTGCGCGGAAGCGGCGCTTGCCGCGAAGAGGAGCGCGGTGAGCGCTCCTCCTGCGATTTTCAGCGCAGTCACCCGCACGTTGCGCATGGGCTCAGGCCTTGCGCAGGTCTGAATTTTTCAGCGGGAAGGCGCGGATGCGTTTGCCGGTTGCGGCGAAGATCGCATTCAGCACAGCTGGCGCCGCGACGAAAATCGTCGGTTCGCCCACACCGCCCCAGAATCCGCCCGAGGGAACGGGATAGGATTCCACCGCCGGCATGTCTTCCATGCGCATCACTTCGTAGCTGTCGAAATTGTCCTGCTCCATGCGGCCGTTCTTGGCCGTCATTTCGCCGAACAACAGCGCCGAAAGGCCGTAGGCGAAGGATCCCTCGATCTGCGCCGCGATCTGCTGCGGATTGACGACATGTCCGCAATCGGTCGCGGCGACAAGGCGATGGATCTTCAGCTTGCCCGCATCGCTCACCGAGACTTCCGCGCAGGCCGCGACATAGCTGCCGTAACCCATGTGCTGCGCGATGCCGCGATAGACGCCGGCCGCCGCAGGCTTGCCCCAGCCTGCTTTCTCGGCGACCGTGTTCAGAACGGCCAGATGCTTCGGGAAATCCTTCATCATCTTGCGGCGGAATTCGAGCGGGTCCTGACCCGCCGCATGCGCCATTTCGTCGACGAAGCTCTCCAGATAGACCGCATTCTGGTTGTTGTTCACGCCGCGCCAGAAGCCCGGACGGAAGGGCGGGTTGCGCATCGCGTGATCGATGAGCAGGTTCGGGATGTCGTAGCCGAACTGTCCCTCAGGGCCCTTGGCATTGAGCCCCTGGAACTGCGCGGGATCGCGACCTTCAACCAGCGCGTCAGGGCGCAGGCCCGCAAGGATCGACTGGCCGGAAATGCGCATATGCATGGCGACAGGGTTACCCTTGTCGTCGAGCCCGCCGACCATCTTGCATTGCGTGATGGGATGGTAGGTGCCGTGCGTCACGTCCTGCTCGCGCGACCAGATCAGCTTGACGGGCGTGCCCGGCATTTCCTTGGCGATGAGCACGGCCTGGCGCACGAAATCGTGGCTCGAAGAGCGCCGCCCGAAACCACCACCGAGGTTGAGACGCGTCACGTCGCATTTGTCGATGGGCAGGCCAGCCGCCGTAACGGCCGTCGCGAGTGCAGCTTCTGCATTCTGCGTGGCCGTCCAGACATTGCACTTGTCGGCCGTCCACACGGCCGTCGCGTTCATCGGCTCCATCGTCATGTGACTCTGGTAGGGATACGAATAGACCGCTTCGATCTTCTTCGCAGCACCTGCCAGCGCA
>JAQGKN010000144.1 GCA_028290085.1 Hyphomicrobiales bacterium | reverse complement strand
GGGCGAATGAGGATGGCAAACGCCGGCTTGAAAAGAGCGGGAACAAAAAGCCCCATGCCCTTCAGAAATTTCCGTCGAAGAATGACCGGCCGATGAAATCCGGGCCTTTTTCAGCAGCCTGCTAGATCCGCGAAGCGGTCGGACAAGAAAAACTCCAGCTCCTGCTCCCTTGTGTAAGTCACCGGGTCGAGCCGCTCCAGTTCGCCGTCGACACGACCTGGATGACACATGACGAGATGGCGTGGACCCGGCGCGAGAAGATAGCGCTCGAAATCCGCCGCATAGTCCCGCCTCCTGTCGAAGGCCGAAAAGCCGGCGAAGCCCTCATTGGTGACAAAGCCGCTTTTGCGCGCTTCCTCACCAAAACCGCGCCCCGCCATCGCCACCATCATCGCCTTGGGCGCCTCGATGCGGCGTCGCAGGATGCGCTCGATCCGATCGCCGCTGTCGCGCAGCCAGACGTCCCCTGCCAAACCGCGCCCGTTCAGCTCCGCGAACAGCCAGTCACGAATGCCCGGCAGCATCTGGACGTGCTGATGCCCATCGACGAAGGCCGGAGCACGACCGTAGGCAGCGCCGAATGCATCGATCTGGGCGGCGATTTCGGCGCGGATCTCGGCCTCGGGCAGTTTTCCCATGCGCGAGAGGCGAATCAGCGTGCCTATTCTCGGCATCCGGCCATTCGGCACGAGGCTCGGCATGGCGGTCAGTGGCGGCCCGAGGGTCAAATCGAGGTGCAACCCCGCTTGAACGGCACTGCCGAGGCTCATCAGATCACGGGCGGCTTCAGGCCAGTGCGGCCGTGTCGTCATGGCTCCGGTGGCGTCGAGCCGCCCGGCCTCGACCGCCTCCAGAATCCCCAAGCTGACCGAGGGCGTCAGGGCGTAATCGTCGGCGCAGAGCACGAATTTCGAGGCGGCGGCCATGAGCAATCCAATGATAGGGCGCACACCCTACCCGACCGGCGGGACGGAACAAGGCCCCTGCCTGGCCGCTGCAAGCTTGCGCAAAAGCTCTTGCGGCAATACCCATCGATCAGGCCCGAATTCGGGCGCCGTACACGGATGATTGCATGAGCCCTCCCCTATCGGAAACGGCACGTACCGAAAGCCCCGAACTGTCGGTCGTCGTACCCGTGTTCAACGAATCGGAAAATCTGGCGCCGCTCGTCGCGCGCCTCGTGCCGATCCTCGAACGCTGCGTCTCGTCCTGGGAGCTCGTTTTCATCGATGACGGATCGAGCGATGACACGCTGCCCGTGTTGCGCGAGTTGCATGGGCGCGACGCGCGCTTTCGCGCTGTCTCCTTCAGCCGCAATTTCGGCAAGGAGATCGCTATCGCCGCCGGTCTCGATCACGCCCGCGGACGTGCCGTTGTCATCATGGATGCCGACTTGCAGCATCCACCCGAAATTATCGAGACATTCGTCGAGCGCTGGCGCGAAGGCTACAAGAACGTGTTCGGCACACGTGTCGACCGCACGCAGGATTCGCCGCTGCGCCGTTTGCTGACGCGGCGCTTCTACCAGATCTTTGAAAACTTCGGCGAGATGGGCCTCCCGGAAGGCGCAGGCGATTATCGCCTCCTCGACCGACAAGCCGTGGAAGCGCTGAAATCGATGGGAGAGCGTGCACGCTTTTCCAAGGGGCTGTTCGCCTGGATCGGTTTCCGTTCTATCGGAGTGCCGTTCCAGGTCGCGGAGCGGCATAGCGGCGTCTCGAAGTTCAGCTATCGCAAGCTCACACGTTTCGCGCTCGACGGGTTGATGTCCTTCTCGACCTTGCCTTTGAAGGTGTGGACCTATGTCGGCACGATCATCTCCATGCTCGCGCTCGTCATGGCGGTCTATTTTGTCATAGAGACCGCCGTCTGGGGCGCCGATACGCCGGGCTTCGCCTCGCTCATCGTATCCGTCACCTTCTTTGCGGGCGTTCAGCTGATGTCGCTCGGCATTCTGGGCGAATATATCGGCCGCATCTTCGCGGAGGTGAAGCGCCGCCCTCTCTATCTCGTGGCCGAGCGGCTCGAAGACGACGCCACGGTAGAGCCTGCGGATCCAACGCGGCCGACGCCGCGCGTGCGGGCGTGACGTTTCATGTATAAAAATCTCCTCTCGGTCGCAGGCATGACGCTGCTGTCGCGCGTCAGCGGCTTTCTTCGCGACGTCATGCTGGGCGCGGTGCTAGGTGCGGGCGCGCTGGCCGATGCCTTCTACATCGCCTTCCGCCTGCCCAATCATTTCCGCGCCATTTTCGGCGAAGGCGCGTTCAACGCGGCTTTCGTGCCGAGCTATGCGCGCGTGCTGGAGAGCGAGAGCATGTCGGACGCGCGGCGTTTTGCCGGGCAGATCCTGACGTTGCTGCTGATCTCGCAGCTGGTGATGCTGGCCCTGGCATGGGCGTTCACACCGCAACTCGTCGAGTTGCTCGCGCCCGGCCTCA
Organism: Hyphomicrobiales bacterium; assembly: GCA_028290085.1. Taxonomy (GTDB): domain Bacteria; phylum Pseudomonadota; class Alphaproteobacteria; order Rhizobiales; family Beijerinckiaceae; genus Terripilifer. The sequence continues at coordinate 515 of JAQGKN010000144.1, read as the reverse complement.
GCGACGATCCCGGACAGATGAGCGCCGCCGTCACGATGACGCGCATCACCTTCCCCTACCTCCTCTTCATTACGCTGGTAACATTGTTCTCCGGCGTGCTGAACGCGCACGGGAAATTCGCGGCCGCCGCCTTTTCGCCGGTGCTGCTGAATGTCGTGATGATCGGCTTTCTGGCACTCGCCGCTTATTTCCCCAATGCCGGCATTGCGGCCAGTTTCGGCATCGCGGCGGCGGGCGTATTGCAACTCGTCCTGCTGCTCGCAGCGGCGCGCGGCTCTGGCATTATCGGCGGCTTTGCCAAGCCGAAATGGACAGCCGATGTGAAGCAGTTCTTCACCGCGCTCGGCCCCGCCGTCATCGGCTCGGCGGGCGTGCAGATCGCGCTGTTTGTCGATACGATCATCGGATCGATGCTGCCCACGGGCGGCATTTCCTCGATCTATTATGCCGATCGCATCTATCAATTGCCGATTGGTGTCATCGGCATCGCGGCAGGCACAGTACTGCTGCCCGAG
>JAQGKN010000286.1 GCA_028290085.1 Hyphomicrobiales bacterium | reverse complement strand
AGGAGTTGAGATCGTCGATCAGCGGCTGGCACAGATCCATGCGACCACCGCAGCAGTCCGTCAGGAGGAAGGAGAGCACGTCCCGGATCCCGGAGAGATCGGCGCGGTAAATGATCGAGCGGCTTTGGCGCTCGCCGGTCACCAAGCCGGCGCGCGACAGCACTGCGAGATGCGCCGACATCGTGTTCTGGGGCACGTCCACCAGGCGAGCGAGTTCGCCAGCCGGCACGCCGGCAGGCTCGCGGCTTACCAGAAGCGTGAATGTGTCGAGGCGTGTCGGTTGAGCAAGGGCCGCCATGGCCGCGATGGTGCGATTCTTATCCATAAATCCTTTATAATGGATATATGGAAGTATGACAAGGGCGCGGTGCCTTAGGGGGACGATGCCTTCAACGACGATGAGTTCGCTCGGGGAATTCGCAGCAACCATCGGGAGTCCACTGCCGTCCTTGCTGCGGCCCTGAGCTATCGCGCGCCCGGGTTTTGCGGACCGGGTGCGTTTAGCTCACCAGTGCCCGGTCCAATGATGTAAGCTCACGGCTTCTGCGGACCGGAGCATATCCATTGACCCAAGCCAGCACCCATTGCCCGTCGACCGCTTGCAAAGGCGTCGATCCGGTTCAGGAAGACGTCACGCCGGAGACGCTGGCCGGCGTTGGCGTCATGGGTGCATGGCTGGCTCATGCACACCGATGCACGTCCTGCGGCTGCGTCTATTCCTCCGAAGGCGCGGCGGATGTGTTGCGGGGCTATTTCGGCAATTCCATTGTCGGCCCGGGCTGGCGGTCGATCTACGGCGGCCGGGAAGTGGCGCGCCCCTGACGGAGGGCACCTGCGTCTGCCATTTTCTCGGCCAGCAGCAGCGCTGGCAGTAGCGCTCGCGCACGTGCAAGACGCGACATGACGGTACCGGCGGGCACGCCGGTAAGCCGGGCGATCTCGCGGTAGCTGAGGCCTTCATATTCGCGCAGGATCAGGATCTCCCGAAATCGCTGCGGCAACGCGGCGAGGGCGGCTTCGAGTGTCGCGGAATCGGCCTGCGCGATGACGTGCGCTTCGGGCGTCGCAGCTGGGTCTTCGATGCGCTCCGCCTCCGCGGCGTCGCAACTCACCGTGCCGCCGCGCCGGCGTTTGCCCGCTAGAAAAGTCAGTGCGGCATTGCGTGTGATTGTCAAAAGCCAGGCGCGCGGGTTGCCACCCTTGTAACCATGGATCCCTTGCAAGACCCGCAAGCAGGCGTCCTGCACGACGTCCTGCGCATCGGATGAGTTGCCTGTCATTCCACGCGCAACTTGGTAGGCGCAGTCGAGATGCGACAGAACCGTCGCAGATAATTTCTCGTGGCTTGCGGTCTCTTGGCTCGCGGCTTTCACATTGTCATGCCCGCTTACGGCAACACGACAATTCTGCCTCTCATGCGAGGGTGAAGGCCACAGGAATATTCAAAGGTGCCCGGCGAATCGAAGGTAAAGGTGAAGCTGTCGCCTGTGTCGAGGGCGGACGAGCGGAAGGCTCCTGTCGTCGAGACGATGGAATGCACCATGTCATCGGCATTTTCCCAAATGACCATCGTGCCACGCGTGATCGTGAGATCTGCCGGAGCGAACGCAAAATCAGCAATGCGAATGCGCACTTCCGCCGCCGCTCCCGCCCGCGTGCTGAGTGCAAGCACGAGGCAGACCAACATCAACGTCAGCAAGCGTCTGCGCGCTACGTGCTCTCGAGCCGGCTGCATGGCTTCACGCCAAAGTCGTGTCGGTGATGGCGAGAGGCTGCGTGCCTTGCTTGACCGCGATACTGGCCACGCCGAGCACGCTCCGCAGTCTGTCGGCGGGAACAAGCATCGGGCCGGGCGAGGGTGCCTTGCCAGGCTCAGGCTGCGGAAATGCAGTGGCGCGCGCGGTGTGGAAGGTGACGTTGCCTTCGATCTTCTGCGTGATCTGGTGAATGTGCCCATTGAGAATGGTGACAGAGCCGAAGCGCTTGAGAAGGGCCAGCGCCTGCATGCTGTCGTCCGTGCCCCAGCCCCAGTCCGCATAAACGGTCCAGAGCGGGATATGGGCGAAGACGACGATGGGGGTGGAGTCGGACTTGCCGCGCAGATCGTCGGCGAGCCAGGCGATCTGCTCGGATCCAAGATTGCCCATGCCGCCGGCTTTCAGATCGACGACGTTGACCAGCCCGACGAAATGCACGCCTTGATGATCGAACGCGTACCAGCCCGAGCCTTTGGCGCCGGCCTTCGTGCCGTAGCGCTCCATATAGGCGCGGCCATTGCCCTCATCGATCACGTCATGCTCGCCGGGAACATAATACACGTCCAGGCGTGAGGCGCTGATGATGCGCTGCGCGTCATCGAATTCTTTTGGCCGCGAAAGATGCGTGATGTCGCCTGTGTGGATCATGAAGGCCGGCTTCTGCGGCGCTGCACCCACCTTGGCGATGGCCTCTTCAAGAGTTCCGCTGGGATTTGGGTTCGCGGGCTTGTCGAAGCCGAGATGCGAGTCGGAAATCTGCGCGAACGTAAATCCGCTCGTGGCCTGTGCTGCAGCGGGGGTCGCGCCCAGAATTTGCGAGACCTGCGGGACACCGCCCGCGACGGTCCACAAGAGACCTGTGCCTGCCCAGACCATGCATTCCAGCGCACCGCGCCGGCTTGTGCCGTTCTCGTGCTTTTGCTCGGCCATGTCAGCCTCCTCACATGTCGCACATCGCGACATGTGAAGAAGACTCCGGATGTGCCTGATTTATTCCCGCGTGAAGGCCACCGCGGCCTTGGCCTTGGCGACCAGATCCGGCGGCGTCGCATAGAGCTTTACGACCTGCGCCTGCAGCTCTTCGCCCGAGATCGGTCCGACATCGAGGTTGATGCGCTTGGCTTCAGCCAGAAGCTCGGGATCGTTCATCGTGTCCATGAATGCTTTGCGCAGTGTGGCGACACGCTCGGCGGGTACGCCGGGGGCGGCGACATAGGGACGGCCGAATGCGGTCTGCGTATACATGAATTCGAGAACGCGACGCTGTTCGTCCGTCTTGGCGAATTCGCGCGCCAGAGGCACACCCTGCTTGTCGAGATCGGGATAGCCTGTGTTGGATTCCTGCACGAGCGGCTTGATGAGCTTGTCCTTGATCCAGCTTGGGTAGTTCGCCGAAATACTCGACCATGCGACACCGCAGGCGCCCTGAACCTCGCCTTTTTCGAGGGCGAGATTGATCTCGCGTGTGCCGGGATAGCCTGCCACGACCTTCAGTTTTGCGCCCAGCAGATTCTTGAGAAGCAGCGGGAAGTCGCGCGTCGAGGCGCCGTCGGCGCTGGCGCCCACAATCAGCTCCTTGTCGAAAACGTCGGCCATGTTCGTCACGGCCGCATCAGTGCGGATGATGCAGACATAGGCATCGTTGTTGGCATTGCCGATGAAATTGAACTTGCTCACATCATGCGTGATGCGCTTGCCATCGCCCAGGAGCGGATCGAGCACGGCTCCCATGAAGAGCCCCCCGATCACGGTGCCGTCCTTGGGTGCGACGTTGTAAACGTAGGATGCGGCCACATTGGAAGCCGCGCCCGGCATGTTCTGAACCACGATGGTCGGATTTCCGGGGATGTGCTTGCTCATGAACCGGGATAGCAGGCGCGCATAAAGGTCGTAGCCGCCGCCCGGCGACGAGCCGACGATGATCGTGACGGTGCGACCCTGATAGAACGAAGCGAGATTCTCCTGCGCATTCGCGGAGCCGGCTCCACCTGCGACGAGACATGCCGCGATCAGCCACTTCCGCACCCTATTGCAAACCATTCTACCCTCCCGACCCAGGCTCCTCTTGCGGGAGCCGCGCGCACCATAGGCAGATCGGAAGCTTTTGTCGCGCGCTCCGAACGCCCGCAGCTTGCCAACCAGTCCGCTTCCGCACCCATGACCGGCGTTCAGGCATTTGCAATTGAACGCCGAAAATATTCGCAATAAAAATTCGGGGCGGCAGTGAAACTGGAAACAACATTCCGGTTCTATATTGACGTTGGCATGGTCGACGCCGGCTTCGGAGTGACTTCGCCGTGGAATTGCTGTCCCGCCATCGCATTTTCCAGACCGATGATCCGCAGGCGGGCGAGCAATTTGCCAATCGCATCTGGGAACGCAACAAGACCCGGGTTACGGATGGAAATTACGGACTTCGCTGGAACCATGTGGACCTCAGCAGATCCAGTCTGTCGCAGGTTGCATTTGATTGCAGCGCCGATCTCAAGGTCGAGGGTGCCCTGTCCGACCGTTTCCGCCTGCATTTCCACCAGAGCGGCTTGGTGTTGCATAACGTCAACGGGCACGAGGTCGTCTCGGCTCCGGGGAACACGGTGGTGCATGCGCCGGGCATCGATCTGCAACTGGAGCTGCAGCCCTTCAACCTACTGCTCGTGAGCCTCGATGGGGATTTCGTGCGATCGGCCATGGCGCAACGGTTTGGGAAACTGCCGCCCATCGAGCGTCTGGCTGGAGCGCTGCCGCGGAGCGGTCGCAGCGAGACGTTGCAGTCAACAGCCTTCTGGCTCGCCCGCGAACTCGACCTGCCACACTCGCCACTCGCGCAGCCGGGCAAGCCGCGTGTCCATGCTGAGCGCCTGCTGGTCAGTCTCTTTGCGGAATGCCTTTCAGAGGTCGTCTCGCACGGCGCCGAGCCCATTCGCGATATCGGCGAGACCCATGTCCACCGGGCCATGGAATGAATAGACGCGCACCTGCGCGATCCCATCGGCGTGGAGGAAGTGGCGACAGAACTCGGCGTCGGCGTGCGCTCGCTGCAATGCAGCTTCCGTCGCGTGCGGGGTGCCTCGCCGCATGAGGCCATCACCATTCGCCGGCTGGAAGGCGCGCGCAGTGCGCTCCTCAAGGCAGAGCCCAGTGTCACTGTGACGAAGATCGCCGCCGAATTCTGCTTTTTCGAGTTGGGACGCTTCTCGAAGCGCTATCGGGAACGCTTTGGCGAGACGCCCTCGCAGACGCTGGCGCGCGGCGCCGCCGCTGACGGGGCGTGAACGTAGACCTGAAAGGCGGCGATTGCTGTGTTTGGCTATTCTCTGCGTCTTGTGGTGCTGCTGCTCGGGGTGGCCTTGGGCCTCGTCTTCAAGCTTGCCGCTGGTATGTCACCGGGCGCCAGCGCTCAGGGCCTTGGCCAGGAGCCTCCATCGTATGTCGGCTCGGGCGCCTGTGCCGGCTGCCACGCCCAGCAATTCGCCGACTGGACCACTTCGGACCACGCGCATGCCATGTCGCCTGCGACGGCCGAAACGGTGCTCGGCGACTTCGCGGGTCCGCGCATCGAGCATCTCGGCGCAACCGCGCAATTCCGGCGCGACGAGGGAAAATTCATCGTCGAGACAGAGGGCCGCGACGGCAAGATCGCGCCATTCGTGGTGAGCCACACCTTCGCTTGGAAACCTCTCCAGCAATATCTCGTCACATTCCCTGATGGGCGCCTGCAGACGCTTCCCTGGGCATGGGACACGCGGCCGCGCGATCAGGGCGGCCAGCGCT
>JAQGKN010000269.1 GCA_028290085.1 Hyphomicrobiales bacterium | reverse complement strand
GCCTTCGGTGTTATGCTGATCTCGGCACTGTTCGTATTCGTCATGCTCGCGCAACTCGTGGGCAAGCGGTTCGGAATTAAAGAATCTTAAGAATTCTAAAAAAATGGGGAGAGACACGTGCTCACAGTTAGGGCTCTCAATACCGAATACCAGACGCCGCGCGGTCCTGCGGTCAAGGCAGCTCAGGACGTCACCTTCGAGGTGCCAGCTGGAAAGTTCTTCACGCTGCTAGGGCCCTCAGGCTGCGGCAAGACCACGACGCTGCGCTCCATCGCAGGGCTGGAGCGCCCGGTGGGCGGCGAGATCGCGGTCAATGGCCGCGTCGTTTTCTCGGCGGAGCGCAAGATCTTCATTCCGCCGAACCGCCGCAACTTCGGCATGGTGTTCCAGTCCTACGCGATCTGGCCGCACATGACGGTGTTCGCCAATGCGGCCTTCCCGCTGGAAGTGCGCAAGAACAAGCTGTCCAAGAGCGAGATCCGCGAGAAGGTCATGCGCGTTCTCACCGCCGTTGCGCTTGAGCAATATGCGGATCGCGACGCGACCAAGCTGTCGGGCGGCCAGCAGCAGCGTCTGGCGCTCGCCCGCGCGCTGGTGATGGAGCCGGAGCTTCTGCTGCTTGACGAGCCGCTGTCGAACCTCGACGCGAAGCTGCGCGACCGCATGCGCTTCGAGCTGAAGCGCATCCAGCGCGAACTCGGACTGACGACGATTTACGTAACCCACGATCAGGGCGAGGCGCTCGCGCTGTCGCATGAAATCGCGGTCATGAACGAGGGGCGCATCGTGCAGGTCGGGCCGCCGCGCACCATCTACGAACATCCGCGCACGAAATTCGTCGCCGACTTCATCGGTACGACGAATTTCATCGACGGCACGGTGCTCGGCCTCGACGAGCGCACCAGCCGCTGGATGGTCCGCACGCCCGCGGGCGATATGCTCGTGCACACCGATTCGGCACTTGCGCCCAACATGCGCGTCACAGTGTCCATCCGGCCCGAAGATGTGGAATTGTCAGAGGAAGCGGTGCCCGATGGCAGCGCTCTCAATTTGACATCGGGCCTCGTGGACCAGAAAGTGTTTCTCGGTGATTTTGTGGACTATCAGGTCAAAATCGGGGACTTCATTCTGCTGTCGCGTGCGCATCCCTCGTTGCGCACCCCGATCGGGGACAAGATCTTCGTCCGCATGAATCCCGAAAAATGCGTCGCAATTCCCGACGAATCGGCCTCTCGCGCGGCCGCCTGACAGCTCACGGACAAGAATATCAACAAGAAGGAGAAGCATATGGCAAAGGACGCAATCGTCTCGGAAGAAATGGCGAAGAAATTCGCCACCGAGAAAGACACGCCCTACCTGCGCTGGGTGCGCGGTGAAGGCCTCGACATCATTGGCGCCCACTACGTGCAGAACCTGCGCACCGTGGAGCTGAAGGATTGGGCTCGTCGCGGCGGCAAGGGCGTCTACATCAATCATGAGGCGTCGCGCACGTCGAACGATTGCTACGTCTGCGAAATCGCACCGGGCAAGAAGCTCGAGCCGCAGCGCCAGTTGTTCGAAGAAATGGTTCTCGTCCTCGAGGGCCGTGGCTCGACGACCGTCTGGAACGACGAAGGCAAGCGCATCACCTTCGAGTGGCAGGCCGGCGCGCTCTTCGCGATCCCGCTCAACGCCTGGCATCAGCATTTCAACGGCTCGGGCCAGCAGCCCGCGCGTTTCGTGGCCGTGACCAACGCGCCCCCGATCATCAACCTCTATGAAGACATCGACTTCGTCTTCAACACCCCGCACGACTTCAAGAACCGTTTCTCCGGCGAGCCGGACTACTTCTCGAACAAGGGCGAACAGAAAGGCCTCCTGCTCGAAACCAATTTCGTGCCGGACGCTGTCAACCTGCCGCTCATCACGGCCAAGGAGCGCGGCGCGGGCGGTGGTCACATCCGCTTCAACATGGCCAAGGGCTCGATGAACAGCCACATCTCGCAGTTCCCGATCGGGACCTACAAGAAGGGCCATTGCCATGGTCCGGGAGCGCACGTCATCATCCTCTCGGGTGAAGGCTATTCGCTGATGTGGCCGGAGGGTGAAGAGCCCAAGCGCTACGACTGGGAAGTCGGCACCATGATCGTGCCGCCGAACATGTGGTTCCACCAGCATTTCAACACGGGCACGACGCCTGCGCGCTATCTGGCGTTCAAGCACGAAGTCGTCTCGGTGCGTAATGCGCAGGGTGTGCCGAAGGCCTGGATCTCGCGTCGCATCGGCGGCGACCAGATCGATTACGCCGATGAGAGCACGCTCGTCCGTGACATGTTCTCGACCGAGCTTTCCAAGCATGGCCTCGAGCCGCGCATGGACGAAGCCTACAAGACCGAACTCGAGACGTTGCCGCCCAAGGCGAGCTGATACTCTGGGGCGGGGCCGCAAGCCCCGCCTTTTTTCTGACGATGAACGGGTGCGCGAGGCCGGCGAAGATCGGCCGTTGAGATGCCCGCAAACAAGAATGAAGCACCCTGGGGAGGTTGCAAATGTCCGAGGAAACGCTGAAAGGCGCAGCCGTCTGCGCGCCCATTCCATCCCCATGAACTGAACGTCGACCAGGTGGCAGGCATCCGCCTTGCCGCCCCTTCATGAGGGAGATGTTGCATGGGACGCTTGCTGGGATGGATGACTGCCGCGCTTGTGTGCGCGATGCCGGTGGCGTCTGCGCGTGCGCAGAGCACGATTGACGAGGTCGCCGCCTACAGGGGCGCGGACCGCATCGAGAAGCTCATCGCGGGCGCCAAGCGCGAGAAGAGCCTGAATCTCTACACGTCGGTGCCGGTCGAGGATATGAACGCCCTCGTTGCGGCCTTCGAGAAAAAATACGACGTGAAGGTCGTGGTCTGGCGTGCGAGCGCCGAAAACGTGCGTCAACGGGCGGTGGCCGAACATCGGGCAGGGCGCTACGAGGTCGACGCTTTCGAACTCGGTGGGCGTGAGATGGAATCGCTCACGCGCGAGAAAGTACTCGTGCCCGTAAAGTCGCCGGTTCTCGGGGATATCCTGCCGCAGGCCTTGCGCCCGCACGGCGCCTGGGTCGGTACGAGGCTCAACATTTTCGCGGTGGCGTTGAACACAAAGCTCATCGCTGCCGCCGATTTCCCCAAAACGTACGAGGATCTCGCTGGTCCGAAGTTCAAGGGCAAACTCGGCGTCGAGGCCGACGACACGGATTGGTTTGCCACCGTCGTGACGGAAATGGGCGAGGAGAAGGTGCTCGCGCTGTTCCGCCGCATCGTTGCAAACAACGGCATCTCCGTGCGCAAGGGTCACACGCTGCTCACAAATCTCGTGGCCTCCGGCGAAATACCGCTAGCCATGACGGTCTATGGCTACAAGGCCGACCAGTTGAAGGCCAATGGAGCACCCATCGACTCGCTGGTGCTGCCGCCCGCCGTAGGCCATGTGAACGGCGTCGGCGTCGCAAGCCACGCGCCCCATCCCAACGCGGCCGTCCTGTTCTTCGACTTCATGTTGAGCGATGGCCAGAAGATCATGGCAGACCGCGACTTCTGGCCCACCAACCGCAAATACAGGGACGTGCCGGAAGGCATGCGCCTTCTCATCACCGACAGCGCTCAAATTCTGGATGAAGCCGCCAAATGGGAAAAACTCTACAAAGAGATATTCCTGAACCAATCACGCTGACACCAGATCAGCGAACAACTCAAGGAGGACCACGTGGCCAAGGACGCACTCGTTTCCGACGAAATGGCGAAGAAGTTCGAGACCGAGAAAGACACGCCCTATCTCAAATGGGTGCGCAATGAAGGCCTCGACATCATCAGCGCGCATTTCGTGCCCAATCTTCGCACGGTTGAGCTGAAGCCCTGGGCGCGGCGCGGCGGCAATGGCGTGTTCATCAACCACGAAGCATCGCGCACCTCGAACGATTGCTACGTTTGCGAGATCCCACCGGGCAAGAAGCTTGCGCCACAGCGCCAGCTTTACGATGAAATGGTGCTCGTGCTCGACGGACGCGGCTCGACGACGGTGTGGAACGACGCGGGGCAGCGCATCACCTTCGAATGGAAAGCGGGCGCCATCTTCGCTATTCCGCTGAACTGCTGGCATCAGCATTTCAATGGCTCGGGCCAGCAGCCCGCGCGTTATGTCGGCGTGAGCTATCTGCCCTCCGTGCTCAACCTCTACAACGATGTCGATTTCGTCTTCGGCACGAAATACGACTTCAAGAACCGCTTTGCGGGCGAGCCGGACTATTTCTCCAACAAGGGCGAAGTTGACGGCTTCTTCCTGAAGACGAATTTCGTGCCGGACGCCGTCAACCTCCCGCTCATCACGGCGAAGGAGCGCGGCGCGGGCGGCGGCCACATCCGCTTCAACATGGCGCGTGGCGCTATGGCGAGCCACATCTCGCAATTCCCCGTTGGCACCTACAAGAAGGCGCATCACCACGGGCCGGGCGCCCATGTCATTGTGCTCTCGGGCGAGGGCTATTCGCTGATGTGGCCCGATGGCGAGGAGCCCAAGCGCTACGAATGGCAGCCGGGTACGCTGATCGTGCCGCCAAACGCCTGGTTCCATCAGCACTTCAATTCGGGCGCGACGCCTGCGCGCTATCTCGCCTTCAAGAACTGGTCGCCGCGCAATGCGCAGGGCGTGCCCATGTCGTGGATCTCGCGCCGCGTCGGCGGCAACCAGATCGATTATGCCGACGAGACCGAGCTGGTGCGCAACATGTTCAACGAGGCTCTCGCACGCCACGATCTCACGCCGCGCATGGACGAGGCCTATCGCAACGAGCTCGAGACTTTGCCGCCGAAACCATGATCTGAAAGAGGCTGTGAAAAAATCATCGGCCTGTGTTACACAAGGGTCTTCGAGAAGCGGGAGACTGCGAAAGCAGATCATCCCGCCCGATCATGGATGCAATTCTGGGGACGGTTCGCGCTCATGCGTGAGGCGTCCCTTCGCGTATCTGAAACCAAGGAGGAAACGATGCAGGGTGTCGCCACCGCCGGGCTGATCCGGACAATCAAATCTGTGAGCCTCGCGGCAATCGTCACGGCTGGGCTTGCATGGCCGGCCGCCGCGCAGAGCGTTGCAGATCTCGCCAAGCTCCCCGGCCCCGATCGCATGCAAAAGCTG
>JAQGKN010000242.1 GCA_028290085.1 Hyphomicrobiales bacterium | reverse complement strand
TCAACGTGTCCTTTGACGGCGGCGGACGCATTGCGACGCTGGAAGAAACCAACGATATCGGCTTTCAGGCGGTGCAGGTGGGCGAGGGCGCGCCTGTTGCGCCCGGCGTCTATTACCGTCTCGTCATTGGCGGCATCTCCGGCCACCGCGATCTCGCTCGCGACACCGGCGTCATTCTTCCACCTGAGGAAGCGACCGCAGTCGCTGATGCCATCGTGCGTGTGTTCATCGAGAATGGCGATCGCACCAACCGCGCAAAGTCGCGGCTCAAGTACGTGCTGGATGCCTGGGGTTTTCCGAAGTTCATTGCGGAAGTCGAGAAGATGCTCGGTCGACCGCTCGTGCATGTCGATGCATCGCTCGTCTCTACGCGCCCGCCCGTCGACCGGCTCGCGCATCTGGGCGTGCATAAGCAGAAGCAGGCGGGGCTCAACTGGATCGGCGTGTGGACGCCACTGGGACGCATGACTAGCGGTGAGATGCGCGCGCTCGCAAAGATTTCTCGCGCGTTCGGGGATGGCGATATCCGCCTCACCGTCTGGCAGAATCTCATCCTGTCGGGGGTCGCAGACGCGAGTGTCGAGGCGGCGCTCGCTGCCATCAAAGATGCTGGCTTTCAGTGCGAAGTGTCCAACGTGCGCGCGGGCCTCATCGCCTGCACGGGCAGCCGGGGCTGCAAGTTCGCAGCGTCCGACACGAAGGGCCATGCGCTCAAGATCGCCGACCATATGGACGGGCGCGTCGCAATGGATCGTCCCGTGAATATCCATCTCACGGGCTGCCATCATTCCTGTGCCCAGCATTATATCGGCGATATCGGGCTCATCGGCGCCAAGGTGACGGTGAACGATGATGGCGATCAGGTTGAGGGCTATCACCTGCATGTGGGCGGCGGTTATGCTGACAAAGCCGCTATCGGCCGTCTGCTGCAATCCGATTTGACGGCGGAAGATGCGCCGGCCTTCGTCGAGAGCCTGCTGAAGGCCTATCTTGCCCATCGCGCATCGCCCGAGGAAAGCTTTCAGGATTTCACCGCACGCCACGACATCGCCGATCTTCAGCGTCTCGTCGGGGGAACGCCATCATGAATGCGCCCACGTCCATGCCATCAATCGTTCCGCTGATCCCCGAAAACGCACCTTTCAATGCAGAACAACGCGCTTGGCTGTCGGGGTTTCTGGCAGGCGCGCTGGCGCTCGACAATGCGGGCGTCACCGCGCTCGCACCCAGCGACGCGCCATCGTTGCAGGGCGACGATGAAGCCGAAGCACCGTGGCACGACCCGGCCATGCCCATCGACGAACGCATGACACTGGCGGATGGCAAGCCGCTCGCACGCCGCATGATGGCGGCTATGGCGCAGCAGGATTGCGGACAATGCGGCTCCGATTGCGCGACGTATTCGAAATCCATCGCCGAGCAGGCGGAAGAGCGGCTGAACCTTTGCGCGCCCGGCGGCAAGGAAACCGCGCGCATGCTGAAGAAGCTCATTGAAGAGAGCGGCGGCGGTGCGACGTCTCCCGAGGAGCGCGCAGCCAAGCCCGCACCTGTGGAACGCAACGCAGCACTCGGTTACTCGCGCGCGACGCCGGTCGAAGCCAGCTTTGTGTCACGGCGCAAGTTGAACGGTGAGGGGTCCGAGAAGATCACCAATCACATCGAAATCGATCTCGCTGCCTCGGGCCTTACTTACGAAGTGGGTGACTCGCTCGGTGTGTTCGCCCAGAATGATCCAGCACTCGTGGATGCCGTGCTCGCGGCCATCGATGCTCCCGGAGATTTCCCGATTGGCGGACGCGCGCTGCGCGATGTGCTGATCGAGGATATCTCGCTGGCGCTTGCTCCCGACATGCTGTTCCAGCTGATCTCGTTCCTGACCGGCGGGTCGCGGCGTCTCTGCGCGCAGGCTTTGGCGCGGGGCGAAGATCCAGATGGCGATGCTGCTTCGCTCGACGTGCTCGGTGCTCTGGAAAAATTCGCACCGCTGCGGCCCGATCCCGAGGCCTTGGTGGAATCGCTGGAGCCGTTGCAGCCCAGGCTCTATTCGATCTCGTCCTCGCCACGCGCGCATGCGGGACGTGTGACGCTGACCATCGACACAGTGCGCTATCGCCTCAACGAGCGCGACCGTCACGGTGTGGCCTCGACGTGGTTTTCGGATCGTCTGCCTGAGGGCAGTCCGCTCAAGGTCTACGTGCAAAAGGCGCATGGCTTCGGCCTGCCGTCTACACACGAGACGCCGATCATCATGGTTGGCCCCGGCACGGGCGTCGCGCCGTTCCGCGCGTTTCTGCAGGAGCGTCTTGCGCAAAAAGCGGCTGGCGGAGCGTGGCTTTTCTTTGGCCACCAACGCGAGGCAACCGACTTCTTCTATCGCGAGGAGCTTGAGGGTTTCAGCGCGGCCGGAGCTTTGACGCGCCTGTCCACCGCATGGTCACGCGACGGTGCGCAGAAAGTTTATGTACAGGACCGGATGCGCGAGGCTGGCGCGGATCTCTGGGCCTGGCTCGACTAGGGCGCGCATTTCTACATCTGCGGCGATGCCAAGCGCATGGCGCGCGACGTCGAGCAGACTCTGTGTGAGATCGCCTCCGCGCATGGCGGTCTTGAGCCAGACGCTGCGAAGTCTTTCATCGCAGGGCTGAAGAAGAACGGACGCTATCAGGCCGACGTCTACTAGGAGCCTTCCAGATGAATGCGCCTCTCGTCGAATCCCCCGCTGTGAAGACGACGTGCCCCTATTGCGGCGTCGGCTGCGGCGTTCTCACCAAGCCCGATGGCATGGGCGGCGCCGTGATCGCGGGCGATCCGCAGCATCCCGCGAATTTCGGCCGGCTCTGTTCCAAAGGCTCGGCGCTCGGCGAAACGCTGGCGCTGGAGCAGCGGTTGCTGCACCCCATGCTCCTGACGCGTTCTGGCTCTTACGAGCGGACGTCGTGGGACAACGCGCTCGACGTCGTGGCACAGGGGTTTCAGACAACCATTGCGCAACACGGCCCTGATGCAACCGCTTTCTATCTCTCCGGGCAATTGCTGACGGAAGATTATTACGTCGCCAACAAGCTGATGAAGGGTTATCTCGGCACCGCGAATGTCGATACCAATTCGCGCCTGTGCATGGCCTCGTCGGTTGCCGGACACAAGCGCGCGTTCGGCGCGGATGCCGTGCCCGGCAACTACACCGATCTCGATCAGGCCGATCTCATCGTTCTCGTCGGGTCGAATGCAGCCTGGTGCCATCCCATTCTGTTTCAACGCATGCTGAAAAACCGCGCGGAGCGTGGCGCGAAGATCATCGTCATCGATCCGCGCCGCACGGCCAGCGTGGAAGAGGCGGATCTCTTTCTCCCCGTCGCGCCGGGTATGGATTCGATCCTGTTCAGTGCGCTCTTCATGGCGATTGCGGAGCGCCGTGCGTGTGACGCCGATTACATGGGCGCGCATACGCAAGGGTATGATGCGGCGCTTGCGTCGGCGCGCGAACTTGCGCCCAACCTCGATGTTGCCGCTGCGCGCGCGGGCATCGATGTGGCTCTCTTGCAGAGCTTTATCGATCTCTGGATCGGCACGCCCAAGGTTGTCACCGCCTGGAGCCAGGGCGTCAATCAGTCGGCGCAGGGGACGGACAAGGTCGATGCGATCATCAATTGTCATCTTGCCACAGGTCGCATCGGCAAGCCGGGGCTCGGGCCGTTCTCGCTGACGGGTCAGCCCAATGCGATGGGCGGGCGCGAGGTCGGCGGTCTCGCCAATATGTTGGCCGCGCATATGGGCTTTGCGCCGCAGGAAGTCGACCGCGTGCAGCGTTTCTGGTCGGCACCGCGCATGGCGACGCGCGAGGGCCTGAAGGCCGTAGCCATGTTCGACGCGATTGCGTCGGGCGATATTCGCGCGCTCTGGGTCATGGCGACCAATCCGGCGGTGTCGCTGCCGCGCGCCGATCATGTGCGCACGGCCATGAAGGGGCTCGATCTCTTCGTCGTGTCGGAAGTGATGCGCTCGAACGACACGGTGAATTGCGGGGCGCACGTGCTGCTGCCCGCAGCCGCCTGGGCTGAGAAGGATGGCACGGTTACCAATTCCGAGCGTCGCATTTCACGCCAGCGCAGCTTCCTGCCGCTGCCGGGAGACGTGCGGCCGGATTGGTGGATCGTGTGCGAAGTGGCGAAGAGGCTCGGCTTCGGCGACGCCTTCGCTTTCGGTAGCGCCGGTGAAATCTTTGCCGAACATGCGCGTCTTTCGGCGTTCGAGAACGACGGAACGCGCGATTTCGATATTGGCGCGCTGGCTTTCGACGAGGGCGATTATCAGCGCATGCAGCCTGTGCAATGGCCTGCGCCCGCGGGTGCACCGCTTGAGGACAAGATCCTGTTTCGCGACGGGCAGTTCTTCACGCCCGACCGTAAGGCGCGCTTTACCGTTGTCGAGGCGCCCGCGCTGAAACATGCGGTCAGCGCGGCTTTCCCGCTGATGCTCAATACGGGACGTGTGCGCGACCAGTGGCATACGATGACGCGCACGGGCCTCAGCCCGCGGCTGGGCGCGCATCTGACCGAGCCCTTCGTCGAAGTGCATCCCGACGATGCTTTGTCATTCGCGCTCGCCGATGGCGGCTTCGCGCGTGTGGCCTCCGAATTCGGCTCCGCAATCTTGCGCGTGCGTGTCAGCGAGGGGCAGCGTCGCGGCGAGATCTTTGCGCCGATTCATTGGAGCGCGGAAACATCGTCAGACGGGCGCGTCGGCGCGCTTGTGCAGCCTTCCACGGATCGTTATTCGGGCCAGCCTGAGCTGAAGGCGACGGCTGCGTCCATGGCGCCGGTCGAATATGCGAGGCATGGCTTCGTGCTCGCGCGCGACGTGCCTGAGCTTGGTGCGGAATGGTGGTCCGCGCGCGTTGCCGTCGGTGGCGGACATGGCGCGCTTCTTGCGACTGAGCTCGACATCGCCGATTGCGCCAGTTTTGTGCACGGGCTGTTTGCGGGCGCTGAGCTGGCCGAGTTTCAGGATGCGGACCGCGGGTTGTATCGGGTCGCGGCTTTCGTCGGGGGCCGGTTGATCGGCGCTTTCTTCATCGCACCAACGGGCGAGGCCTGTGGCTGGGACGCGGTGAAGGCGATGTTCGCAGCCGAGGATCTCGGCGCAACCGAGCGCAAGCTTTTGCTGTCGGGGCGCGATGCCTCTGGCGTGGCCGATGCCGGGCCGACGGTTTGCGCCTGTTTCGGCGTGGGGCTTGCGACCATCCGAGATCTCGTGGCGTCGGGCGTGGCGACGTCGGCGGAAGCCATCGGCGCATGCCTGAAGGCAGGCACGAATTGCGGCTCCTGCGTGCCGGAGCTGCGCAAGATCATCGCCACGCATGCGCCCAAGGTGGCCGCCTGACTTCGACACCAGTCGCATTGCGCGGGCTGGTGCTGCGTGCCACATCTCGTAGAAACGCGAGGTGAGGCGATGAGCGAAGAGAACAGTCCCCGCTGGAAACATGATGGCGTCCGCGTCATTCCCGGCAATGCGCTCGATCCCAACACCGCGCAGACGCCCGGCATGGACCGTAAGGCGGCCGTGGATTTCGCGCGCGCGGGTGCGCAAAAATTATGGGCGGGGACGGTGACGATTC
>JAQGKN010000226.1 GCA_028290085.1 Hyphomicrobiales bacterium | reverse complement strand
TGGAACTCGGCCGGCGCTTCGAGGATGCGGGCGTTGCAGCTATCATTTATACCGACATCGCACGTGACGGGGTTCTCAAGGGCCTCAATGTTGAGGCGACGCTCGCCCTTGCCGATGCGATCGCAATACCGGTGATTGCATCTGGCGGTCTGGCCTCGCTCGCCGATGTGGAACGTCTCCTGGAGCCGGATTGCAAAAAGCTCGCGGGTGCCATCACGGGACGCGCGCTCTACGATGGCCGCCTCGATCCTATTGCCGCGCTGGCTCTGATCCGCGCCTCACGGGAGGCCACGCTTGCTTAAATGCCGCGTCATTCCTTGCCTGGATGTGAAAGATGGGCGCGTCGTCAAAGGCGTGAACTTCGTTGATCTGAAAGATGCGGGAGATCCCGTTGAAAGCGCCATCGCCTACGATGCGGCCGGCGCCGATGAGCTTTGTTTCCTCGACATTACGGCCAGTCACGAAAATCGCGGCACTATTCTCGACGTGGTGCGCAGGACCGCAGAAGCTTGTTTCATGCCGCTGACCGTCGGGGGCGGTGTCCGCACAATTGAAGACATTCGCAACCTTCTGTTGGCTGGTGCCGACAAGGTTTCGATCATGACCGCGGCCGTGAACAATCGCGCCTTCGTGCGCGAAGCCGCCGAAAAATTCGGCAGCCAATGCATCGTGGTCGCAATCGATGCCAAGAAGGTTGGCGACCATCGCTGGGAGATTTTCACGCATGGCGGACGCAAGCCGACCGGCATCGACGCGCTGGACTATGCGCGAGAAGTCGTCGAGCTCGGCGCCGGTGAGATCCTCCTCACGTCCATGGATCGTGACGGGACGCGGGCTGGGTTCGATATCGAATTGACCAGGACGCTCGCCGACGCCGTTCACGTCCCGCTCATCGCGTCAGGCGGGGTGGGCACGCTCGACCATCTGGTCGAGGGCGTTCGCGACGGGCACGCTACGGCTGTTCTTGCCGCCTCCATCTTCCACTTCGGTGAATTCACGATCAGAGCCGCCAAAGAGCACATGCAGCATGCCGGGCTGCCGGTCCGGATGGATTAGGGGAGTAAACAAGCACATGGCCGATTTCTCCCTTTCAGATCTCGACGCGGTGATTTCCGACCGGCGCTCCGCAACAGCGACGAAATCCTACACACGCAGCCTTCTCGACAAGGGACCGGTTGGATGCGCCAAAAAGTTCGGCGAAGAGGCCGTGGAATTTGTCATCGCGGCGACTCAGGGGGACGTCAAGTCGGTGACGGCTGAGGCTGCCGATGTGCTCTATCATCTCTTGGTAGCTCTTCATGCCTGCGACGTTCCGTTGCAGAATGTGCTGCAAGAACTCGGGCGACGGACCCAATCGTCGGGCCATGAGGAAAAAGCCTCCCGGTCCTGAGTTCAGGACACCTCGGCGGGCTTTGGGGGCGCGGGAATATTGTGATGACGCAACGTGCCGCATTGGGTCCGCCATCGGGAGAGTTGTCTCCGTACCGTTATTTCAGCCGCGTGGAGTGGGCGTCCCTGCGCGCTGACACGCCCCTGACATTGACGATCCAGGATCTGGAAAAGCTGCAATCGATCAACGATCCGATCTCTGTCGAGGAGGTCATCGCTATTTATCTGCCGTTGTCCCGTCTGCTCGCGCTTTACGTCGCTGCTACGCAGGGGTTGTTCAAGGCTACGCAACGTTTTCTGGGGGCTGAAGATGGAAAGATGCCCTACATCATCGGCGTGGCGGGCTCGGTCGCCGTTGGCAAGTCCACCACCGCGCGTGTGCTGCAAGCGCTCCTGTCGCGATGGCCGAACACGCCAAAAGTCGAGCTGATCACCACGGATGGCTTTTTGCATCCCAACGCCGTTCTCGAACGAGAGGGCTTGATGGATAAAAAAGGTTTTCCGGAGAGCTACGACGGCACGGCGCTTTTGCGTTTTCTCTCGGACATAAAGGCCGGCAAACGCAGCGTTCCGGCGCCCGTCTACTCCCATCTCGTTTACGACGTCGTTCCTGGCAAGGAGATCGTTATCGATCGCCCGGACATTCTGATCGTCGAGGGACTAAACGTCCTGTTGCCGAACCGCCCCGGCAAAGACATCCCATTCGTATCCGACTTCTTCGATTTCTCGATTTATCTTCACGCAAGCGAAGAAGATCTCGAACGCTGGTATGTCTCGCGCTTCATGCGCTTGCGCGAGACGGCATTCCGCGATCCCCGCTCGTATTTTCGCAAATATGCCGATCTCGACGATGCCGCGGCCGAAGACATGGCGCGCGAGATCTGGCAGCGCATCAACCTGCGCAACCTTCACGAGAACATCCTGCCGACACTTGCGCGCGCCAGCCTGGTTCTCACTAAAGGTGCCAATCACAGCATTGAGCAGGTCGCACTGCGGAAGCTCTGAGGTCCAGAACTTCCGCGAAACGATCCTCAGAGCGGCAGGGCCAACCCATTCTCGGCGGCCAGATCGTCAAGCCGGACAAGGGGCCGTGCACCATAATGCTGGATGACTTCGGCAGCTGCCAAACCTCCAAGGCGAGCTGCGTCTTTCAATTCACAACCTCTTACAAGGCCGGCGAGAAAGCCTGCAGCGAACAGATCACCCGCGCCGGTTGTGTCGACAAGGCGCTCAATGGGTGAGGCCGGAACCGACCAGGTTTCGTCACGCGTCACGACCATTGAGCCGTGTTCCGAGCGGGTCACGATCCCAAGAATATTCTCTTCGCGGAACGCGTTCACTGCCGTCTCGAAATCGGCAGTCTGATAGAGGGACCGCAATTCGTGCTGATTGGCAAATACGATATCGACAGTCTTAGTCCGGATCAGATCGAGAAATTCGTCGCGGTACCGGTCGACGCAGAACGGGTCCGACAACGTCAATGCGACGCGGTTGCCCGCCGCATGGGCGATGCCCGCCGCTTTGACAAAAGCCTGCTTCGCCGCCGGGGGATCCCAAAGATAGCCTTCGAGGTAGAGAACTGAGGCGGACCGGACGAGATTTTCGTCGACATCATCGGGTCCAAGATTCTGGCATGCGCCGAGATACGTGTTCATGGTGCGCTCGCCGTCCGGCGTCACCAGAATCAGGCAGCGTGCTGTGGCCGGGCCGTCAACGGCGAACGGGGTCTCGAAGTGCACGCCACTCGAGCGAATATCGTGCGAGAATGCATGGCCGGCGTCGTCGCTTCTCAGCTTGCCTATGAAGGCAGATCGGATGCCGAACGAGGCCAGACCGACGATTGTATTGGCAGCGGAGCCGCCGGACGTAATCGTGGTGCTTCCCATTGCCTCGTAAAGCAATGCCGCCCCCTGTTCATCGACGAGTGTCATCGAGCCCTTATTCAGGTTCTCTCTTTCGAGGAGGTCATCCTCTGCGGCAGCAATCACGTCGACGATTGCGTTGCCGAGGCCCAAAACCTCGAATTTTTGCTCTGCCATTGTCTGCTCCGGTGGGTTTGCGCCCGCGCCGGCCGGTGTCGCATCGAGTAGACCGCGGCGTCAAGCTCTGGGCGGTTTTACAACCGGCTTCAGCCGCGCGTTCAGGAGATCGAGGAGTGCGCGAATATCGCTTTCCGTCAGGTTTCCGACCTGGCGGGCGAGTTTGTTGGCGAATTCAGTTGCTTCTGGACCAAGGCCGGACGTGTCGATAACGACGCGCGGATGTGAAATCTGCGCGAGCCGCTCAATCTCCTCGGCCTCGTCCCAGATGACATTGAAAAAGGTGATGACGCGTTGCACGAGATACCAGGTTGGCGCCCCACGTCGTCCATGCTCGAGCGCGGACAAATAGGCTGGCGACACGCCAAGCGCGTCGGCCATGTCCTTTAAAGTGACCTTGCGTTCAGCGCGAATGGTTCGCAGTTTCTGGCCGAATGGCGTCATGTTCGTTGCTTCGCGCCCTGGGAAATCCGGGCCGGGTTGCGCAAACGGACGTAAAGCGCTCCGGACCCGCCGTGCGAGGCCGAGGCCTCCTCGAAGCCCAGGACGATATGTCGAAGCTCCGGCTCCGCGAGCCAATGCGGAACGCTGCGGCGGAGGACGCCCCGTTCTCTCCAGCCATCGTCAGCGCCTGACCGAGTCCCTTTCCCCGTGACAACAAGAACAATCCGCGCATGATTGTGACTTGCCCTTAACAGAAACCCGCGAAGAACGGAGTGAGCCTCGTCCTGACGCAATCCATGAAGATCAACTTTCGCATCGACGTCCGATCGACCACGCGATAGGCGCTGTTTTAGACGCCGCTCGATGGGAGCCAATGGAAGCGCCTTGGCGCTCGCAGGCACTTTCTTTATTTCGGGCTTTTCACGCTTGGGCTTACTGGGCTCTAACGTTGGTGCCGGTGGTGCTTCCGCCTTTTTGGCCGAAACGACCGAGGGGAGCTTTGCTCCGCGTTTGGGGGCGACGGATTTCGTTACCTCGACCCAAAGCTTGACCTCTTCCTGTGTCAAAACTCTAATCCGCTTGCGCAACGGCTTTGGACCGTCCGTCATGACTGCCCGTCCCTCGGCAAAAGGACGAACATCCGGCCGTTGTGACGGATGCCACCTGCAAGCTGACCCGCCGCAGGGCCCGAGCCAAAATAAAGATCGGCTCTGGCCGGGCCGAGAATGGCGGAACCGGTATCCTGAGCGATCATCATCCTCGCGAAGGCCGAGCAGTCTTGAGACTGCCACGGGAAATTTCCGACTATCCAGAACGGAAGTTCGTAGGGCCAGAGTTGCCGGTCTACCGCAATTGAGCGGTACGGCGTCAGAGGTACCCCTGCGGCCCCGATCGGTCCCGGACTGTTATCGTCCGCTGGAGCCCCTGAGAAAAATATGAAGGAGGGATTTCGATGAAGGAGCTTTCTTCCCGGTTCCCCAAGTTGCTGGCCGTTGGATCGGACCCAGCTTTTCAAAACATCCAGTGACATCTCGCTTGGCGCGATTTCGCCAC
>JAQGKN010000224.1 GCA_028290085.1 Hyphomicrobiales bacterium | reverse complement strand
GAGGACACACGTGAAGCCGGCCCCATTCATTCATCATCGCGCATAGACCATAGAAGTTGCGCTGCGCATTCTTGCCGATGTCTCACCCGATGACGGGGGTGTGCTCGCAGGCGGCCAGAGCCTCGTACCCATCATGGCTTTCCGCATGGCGCGGCCGCCGCATCTCGTCGACATCAACGAGGTCGAGGGGCTCGACAGGCTCGCGGTCGAAGGCAACACTCTGCACATCGGCGCGCGCGTGCGCCACGCGGCTTTCCGGCCCGGCGCGCTGGACGGACCGACAGGTGACTTTCTCGCCAAGGTGATGCGCAGGATCGCCCACCACCCCATCCGCACGCGCGGCACCTTCTGCGGCAGCCTCGCCCACGCCGATCCTGCCTCCGAATGGTGCGCGGTAGCAGCAATGCTCGATGCCGTTCTGGTCGCGCGCAGCGTGGCGGGAACGCGAGAAATTCCGGTACGTGAATATTTTGAGGCCGTGATGACGACGTCGCTGCGTCCCGATGAGATTCTCGTCGAGGCCCGCCTGCCCCTGCTGCCTGCCGGCACGAGAACCGGCTTCTGTGAATTCAGCCGCCGCGCGGGTGATTTCGCAATCGGCATGGTTCTCGTGGCGTGGCGCATCGAGAATGGCCGCATCGTCGAGCCACGTTTCGGCATTGGCGGGGCCGAAGCCTTTCCGAGACGCCTGCCGGAAGTGGAAGCGTTCTTGAACGGCGCCGAGCCTGTGCAAGCCACCTGGGACGCAGCCGCGACGATAGCCGCTGCCGCCCTCGATCCGCTCGAAGACGCCGTGACGAGCGGCGACTATCGCCGCGATCTCGTGGCCTCGCTGAGCCGCCAAGCATTCGAACAGGCCTGCGCATGACCAAGCAAGACATCTCTCTTTATGTGAACGGGCGCCGTTACGACATCCGCGTCGAGCCCCGCAAAACCCTGGCCGATGCGCTTCGCGACGACTGCAATCTCACGGGCACGCATCTGGGTTGTGAGCACGGCGTCTGCGGCGCCTGCACCATCATCGTCGATGGTGAAACCGTGCGCTCCTGCCTCATGTTTGCAGTTCAGGCCGATGGCCGCACCTTGCGTACCGTCGAAGGTCTCGCCAAGGGCAACGAGTTGCACCCGCTGCAAAGCGCGTTCATCGAACATCACGCGTTGCAATGCGGCTATTGCACGCCCGGCTTCCTGATGCTCGCAACCGGCGTGCTCGAGCGCGACCCTGACATTGCAGACGACGAATTGCGCGACATCCTGTCGTCGAACCTGTGCCGCTGCACCGGCTATGAGAACATCGTGAAAGCCGTGCGCGCTGCCGCGGAACAGATGAAGGCAGCACGATGACCCGCGATAACAATCTCATCGGCCAGTCTCTGACACGCATCGAAGACTTGCCGCTCGTCACCGGCAAGGGCCGGTTCGTCGGCGACATGTCGTTTCCGCATCAGCTGCACATGCGCATTGTGCGCTCGAGTCATGCCCATGCGCGCATCCTGTCGATCTCGGTGGAGGCGGCACTCGCTCTGCCCGGCGTGCGCGCCGTGTGGACTGCGCAGGACATTCCGGAAATCGGCCCCATCGATTTCCGCGAAGGCAAGATCGAGAAGCTTGAGCCCTATCGCCAGCCCGTGCTCGCACGCGACATGCTGCGCTATGTCGGGGAGCCCGTCGCAGCGGTCTTCGCAACAGATGCCTACATCGCGGAGGATGCAGCAGACCTCGTGACCATTGAGGTCGAGGAACTGCCGGTCATTATCGCCGCCGATGCGACGCCTGGTGAATTCGCGCCGGGTCTCTCGACTGAAGCCGCGATCGTGACGCAGGGCTTTGGCGACGTCGAAAGCGCCTTTGCCAGCGCCCATGCCGTCGTCGAACTCGATCTTTCGGTGGGCCGCCACTCCGGCGTGCCGCTCGAAACACGCGGCGCCATCGGCCGCTACGACACCGCACGCGACGTGCTGGAATTGCACGGTGCTGCGAAAGTTCCGCACAAGAACCGCGAGTCTCTCGCGCGCCTCTTCGGCCGCAGCACCGCCGCCTTGCATCTCTTCGAAGTCCATGTCGGTGGTGGTTTCGGCGTGCGCGGCGAGATCTATCCCGAGGACATCCTGGTTCTCGCAGCCGCGCTGCGTTTTGAAGGCGCGGTGAAATGGATCGAGGATCGCCGGGAACATCTCATCGCCACCAATCACTCGCGCCAGCAGCGGCACAAGATCCGCGCAGCCGTTGACGCAGAGGGCACGTTGCTCGCCATCGACAATGAGTTCTGGCACGACCAGGGCGCCTATCCACGCACCCATGCGATGCGCGTGGCAGAGACGACCTGTGGCATCCTGCCCGGCCCCTATCATCTGGGCGCGTACAAGGCTACGGGCCATTACCGGCTCACCAACAAGACTCCGGCGGCGACCTATCGCGCACCCGGCCGCTACGAGACCAATTTCATCCGCGAACGCCTGCTCGACGCCATTGCAGAACGTCTCGAGATCTCGCGCGTCGACGTCCGCCGCCGCAATCTCATTCGCTCGGATGAGATGCCTTATGCACGCCCTCTCAGCGTGCTCGAAGACGACGTGTCCTACGATTCCGGCGACTACGAGGGACTTCTCGACAAGTCGCTGGCGCTGATCGGCTGGGACGATCTGCAGCGCGAACTCGCAGAGCGCCGGGCAAAAGGTGAATGCGTCGGCGCGGGCCTCGCACTCTTCGTCGAGAAGAGCGGGCTCGGTCCGAGCGACGGCGCAAAGGTCAATGTCGATACGACAGGCGAAATTGAAGTCATCACTGGCGGAGCCTCCGTCGGTCAGGGCTTCGAAACCGTAATGGCGCAGGTCTGCGCGCAGGCGCTTGGCAGCGACTACCGCCGCGTTCGCGTCGTGCATGGCCAGACCAATCGCATTGAATACGGCATCGGCGCGCACGCTTCGCGCGCCACCGTCATGACAGCCAATGCCGTTCATGCTGCTGCGACCAAGGTACGCGAGAAAGCACTCGCAGTGGCGGCCGAACTGCTGCAGAGCGATCCCGCCGCGCTCGATATCGTCAACGGCGAGGTCATCCAGCGGGACCGTGAAGGCGGCCCATCCATCAGCCTGGGCCAGATCGCCCATCATTTGCGCCCGTCATCGCCGACACGGCGCGGAAGCGATCCAGGACTCAGCGCCGAGGGCTGGTTCGACACAGCGCATCAGACCTACCCCTACGGCAATCAGATCGCAGTCGTGCGCATCGATCGCGAGACTGGCGCCGTCATCGTGGAGCGCTATGTCATCGCTTATGACATCGGCCGCGCCATCAATCCAATGCTGGTACGCGGGCAGATTCTCGGCGGCTTCGTGCAGGGCCTTGGCGGTGCGCTCTATGAGGAATTCCTCTACGACGAGCGCGGCGAACCGCTTTGCGTCACCTTCGCCGACTATCTCCTGCCGACCCTCAGCGAAGTACCGCCAGTGGATGTGATCATAGCCGAGGATGCGCCGAGCACGCGCAATCCTCTGGGCATCAAGGGCGCGGGCGAAAGCGGCATCGCGGCTGTCGGCGCTGCGATTGCCTCTGCCATCGACGACGCGCTTGGGCATCCCGGCGCCATCACCAGTCTGCCGGTGACGCCGCAACGCCTCAAGCGCATCATCGACGGGCTGAAGAGCGGATCAATTCCCCGCTGATTTCAGCGCGGCTTTGACGCGCGCCACGACGTCGGGCGGTGTCGCAGACACCTGCTCGACGAGCTTGGCGACATCCTCGCCAGTCATCGGGCTGACTTCGAGCTGCGTCTTCGCCGCGTCCGCGAGATAGGCAGGGTCCTTCATCGTCTCGTCAAAGGCACGACGGAGGATTTGCACGCGGGCGGCGGGCACCTCGGGCGGCAGGAAGAAGGGACGCCCATATTCAAGCCGCGACACAATCAGCTTCAGGGCCTGCCTGTCGGCGTCGTTTGTTGCGAGGCTGAACACGGTCGGCACGTTCGGCAGATCGGGATTCTTGTCGAGCCCATATTGCAGGATGACCTTCACCTTGCCCTCGTCGAGCCAGTTGGTGTTCAGCGCTCTCAGGCTCATCCAGGCATTCGCGCCCATGCCCTGCACCTCGCCACGCTCCATGGCGACATGGATGTTGGTGGTGCCCTCATAGCCGCTGATGACCTTGTATTTCAGGCCAAGAATCTGTTGCGCCATGACGGGAAAATCAACCTGCGTCGTGCCCGGCGTGGTCGCGCCTACAACGAGTTGCGTGTTGCGCAACTCCTCGACACTTTGCACAGGCGCGCCCTTCCAGACGTAGGATACCTGCGTGTCGTGATTGGTGCTCCCAAGCCAGTTGAATTTCACGGGATCGAAGCGCACCAGTTCCGGCGCAAGAAGATGCAGGGTCGGCATGCCATTGATCGCCGCGCCGATCACCGTGCCATCGCGCGGCGATGAGTTGTAGAGCGTTGTCGCCATGGTGGCGCTGCCCGCACCGACCTGGTTCTGCACGATCACCGTCGGCTTGCCCGGAATATGATCGCCGAAATGCCGCGCGAGAACACGCGCATTGATGTCATAGCCCGACCCCGCCGATGATCCGACGACGATTTTGATCTGCTTGTCCTTGAAGAACATCTCGTCCTGCGCCTGCGCGCCGCTCGACACGAGCACGAGACCGGCTGCGATCCATTTCAATCCGGACATCGCGTCCTCCCTTATTTCTTCTCTGAATTGATGATGTCGGCGACACGCTCGACGATAGCCTTTGGCGCGCGCTCGATTTCCTCAATCAATTGCGCCATCTGCATGCCGCTGAAAGGATCGATATCGAGTCCTAGCCGCTTGGCTTCGGCCAAAAATTGCGGATCAGTCATGGTCTCGTCGAACCCCTTGCGCAGGGTGGCCACACGATCCGCCGGCACATCGGGTGCGACGACGAACGGATAGGCCATGCTGAACTTCAGCGCATAGAATCGCAGCATCTCACGATCCTCGGTGTTTTTCGCAAGCTCGACAGCAGTTGGCACATCAGGCAAGGCCGCGAGCCGCTTCGCTCCGAACTGCACTAGGATCCGCACCTTCTTGTCGCGCACCCAGTCTGGCTTGGCGGATGTGAGGTTTGGCAGCACGGCACTGTTGCCGTGGATTTCACCGCGTTCGGCCGCGATGAAAATATCGTTCTGGCCCTCGTAACCGGAGATGACTTTCATCTTGGTGCCGAGCACGCTGTTCATCAGCACGGGGACCATCGTGTTGTCGCCACCCGCCGCAGTGGCACCAATCAGGAGAACGTTGGTCTTCAGATCCTCGGCATTCTGTGCGGGCGCCGTGTGCCACACCCAGAGAACGTGCGGCTGCTGCACGGGCGAGCCTATCCATTGCAGGCGCCGAACGTCGAAGCCGACATGACCACCGCCTTTCGACAGCATCTTCAGCGGCCGCTCCAGCGCGATATTGCTGTTGGACATGCCGATCACCGTGCCGTCTTTCTTGGCGGTGTTGGTGAGCTGGTTCATCATCGGCAAGCTCGATGCACCCGGCAGATTCGACACGACGAATTGTGGATTGCCCGGAATATGCCGTCCCATGTGATTGGCGACGGCGCGCGAGACCAGATCGTAAGCGCCACCGGCCGCAGCGCCGACAGTGATGGTGATTGTCTTGCCCTTGTAAAATTCAGCCGCCCCCTGCGCCTGCGCGGCACCTGCGATCGCGCAAACAACGAGGGCTGCGGCGAGCTTGATAGTGCCTTGCTGAAACATGAAGTCCTCCCCGTCCACGGCTCTCGTGGAGCCGGGATCTTTTATGGTTTCAGCGCGCAGGCGGTGCCGTTTCGTCGATATACTTGCCCATGTCACTCTGCATGCCGGCCTTGCCCATTTCCTCGAGCCAGATCGCATGAATGCGCGCATCCTGCTCCGCATAATCGATCTGCATGCCGCCTTCCTTCACATTCACCTCGCTGCCCAGCACGGCTTCGCGCCGCAAGCGGATGAAGGGATAGCGGCGGCTGCCGATGCCGACTGCGATGTAGCGCGCAG